>DAOWAH010000154.1 GCA_030634675.1 Fidelibacterota bacterium | reverse complement strand
TTACCCAGCGGTTTCCTTCAATTGAAACGGAATGTATTTTGGGTATCGATACCTGTATCCTGAAAACGGAATCTGAATCAAATACAGTTAATGATTTAACAGTGTAGCCGTAAAAAGAGAATACATCTTTTAAGTCACGGAGAACACTTTCGGTAGTAATTTTTGTGTTGTTGGGAGTCCCAATAAGTCCGGTCTGCCTTTCATGAAAATCGAGTAATAGCACCTCTTCCGGCAGTGGTAAATCGCCAGTCAAAATTATCCTGGTAGAATTCGGATTGTCATTAACAGGATCTTCGTTCAACAAGGAAAGATCCTCATATCTAGGTTCGGGAAAGATGCCTTTCAGCCAATTTCCAATATCGGTCAATGTACTGTTTACAAGTAGTTGATCGGCGTGCAAGCTACCGGGTACGACGATTAATTGTTTTGGTTCCAGAGCGCGATCGTAGGCATGACGTATCTGGTCTAAGTTTACTAATCGATCATTCTTCGATTGAACAACCAAGAGGGGAATCGGAGAAACTGCAGCAATGATGTCGATGGGGTAACCGGCGGTATATCTTGTCCCCAGGCGTGTATTTGTAAGGATCCTTAACGGTACCTTTCCGAAATCTGTATTGAGTGTTATATCAGTTCCAATTTTGATCAAAAACGGTTGTCGCTCAGGTGAAAATCCCGCCGGGCTAACGACAATAACAGCATCTATATTGCGGAATATCCCCGCAGTTCGGATTGCAACACTTCCTCCCATACCTACTCCGATAATCACGATTCTGTGGTATCCCTTATTCACCGCAAAGGAAATAACAGCGCGAAGGTCAAGAATTTCATCACCACCAATATTACTTACCAAGGTGCTCCTTTTATGACCTCTGAAATTGAATGTAATTATGTCAAAATCGTCGAGAAATGCTTCTAATAGATGATTTACCTCTTCTCCGTGCTGCGAACCTAGTAATCGGTGACAGTAGATGATAACCTTATCATTATCATTTTTAAAGAGATTGCCCCTTATTATAACATTATCAGATGTACGGATTGTCAATTCATTATGAGTTTCTTCTTGCGACACAAACACTTCAGAATTAGCATTCAAATAAGAGATTGTAAAAGCAAAAACTATAAATAGAACGTAACGAATTCTAACCTTATACATTGGTAGTAGATATCTTTCGGAAGTTGTGTCCATAATTTTCTGTACTTTTGAAAAAGGGGACATGATCTTCTAAATTATCTTTTCGCCAAGATTAGATAAAAGGAGAAATACCATGACCCGCAGCAAGAATACAAATAAACAGGTTGATAATCCAGAGTTTTTGAAGGAATTAATTTTTCAAGCAATTAGTAATTAATAGTTAAAATCGGTCCAGATATTTGGTAAAAACCGAAACATTTAACAGCCGCTAACAAAAAGCTGCAGAGCACACAGAGCAAAGAACTCAGAACTAATTAAAAAGAGGTACGGCAAATATGAATGGTAATATTCCAGTTTTGCAGGTAAAGGGCAGTTGTCTGGCCGAAGCCTGGGAACGGTCGGTGATTGCTGCCTATCAGGAGGGTTGCGATATCAAAACAGAGTACGATAAGCCTGATGATCCTCCCAGCAAGGACTGTTCGATTACCATTGTCGTAGCGAATCCCTTAGCGGAGCCGCTGATCCATCGCGATATGCCCGGCGGACTGGAAGATCTGCAGGAGTATGTAATGGAAGTTCTGGATGGCATCAAGGATCACTGGGTCCGGGATCCCGACGATCCGGATGACACCCGTTGGGAATACACCTATCACCAGCGTCTGTTCAATTACAGTGTGCCCGGATCCGGGACGCTGCACGATCAGATAGAAATCATTGCGGAAAAATTAGCTAAAGTACCGTACACCCGTCGTGCCCAGGCCGTGACTTGGAAGGTATGGGAAGACAATACTTGTTACGATCCTGCCTGTCTCCAGAGTATCTGGTGCCGGATGCTACCAGGCGACGATGATACCTGGTTATTGAATACCAATGTCAGGTTCCGTTCCAACGATGCCTATAAAGCGGCTTTTATGAACATGTTTGCCCTGATCATGCTGCAAAAAAAGATTGCCGGCCGGATCGCCGAACTATCGGGCCGGAAGGTAATTCCTGGACGCTACGTGCATCAGGCTGATAGTTATCATATCTATGGCTCTTATATCGATGAATTTGAGCAGCGTTTTTTAAGAATGTACAATGAAAGACCCTTTGAAGACAGAACCTATCGTTATGAGGACATGAAATTTATTATGGATGAAGCCATACCGGGCATCTTGAATAAAGTAGCCCAAATGGATAGTCATTGAATACAAATAATTCTAATCATGGAATTAATCGTGTTCTGTTAATGGTTTTAAATACCCACTATTGTCCCTGCAATTGGTTTTGACAAAGTGCTATATGATTCACTGCTACTACACTTAATATTCAGAATTTCTTAAATTGTTGCCATATGATCAATATATCCAGGGGAATTAGTACTTTTAAAATCGGACTTTTGGTTATGGTCCTGATTACTACCAGTTATGGTGAACGGTGGGATATTACCATGCGGGATGGCACGGTTTATTCTAATATTAACCGGACCTGGATAGTGGGAGCAAATTTATTTATTGTCGAAGGGGAGAATTTTTATCCGGTCAATGTTTCCGAGATTTTAACGCTTAAACAATACCGCGAGGTAAAAGCGGCTTTTAATCGCCGGCGAGCCTGGTCATATGCTCAGACTTTTGGAATCGGTGGAATATTAGTAGGTGTTTTGGTCGGTACCAGAGGATCTGGTTCTCAGGCCGAGAAAATGCAACAGGGAATTAAAATATCATTAATATCCGGATTAATCACCGGTAGTACAAGTTATATTATTGGTGGCATCCGGGGGAGTAAACGCGTACGAATTGTCGACCATAATTTAAAGGGTCTTTCAACAGGAAAGAAGATTAGAAAAATCAATAATTTGTTGAAATCTAATGCGGAATAATTTCTCTTAAGAGTACTTCAATCAGATAGCATTTTTATTACCGTCTCCAGATGAACCTGGTCAACCTGGTTGAATTCTGCTAATTCGGCACCATCGATATCAAGTACGGCTATTAATTTATTATTTTTCATGACCGGGATAACAATTTCCGAACGCGTCAAATCATCACATAAAATATATCCCGGGAATTGCTGTACGTCAGCGACTATTTTAACGGTTTTTTCCCTGGCTGCTGCTCCACAAACACCACGATCAAAACTAATCGTGCCGCAAGCAATAATATCGCCCTGATAGGGGCCTATTTCTAATAGACTGGGTTTTGTGTGACGGTAAAATCCCACAAATACCCAATGTGGAAAATGCAACTTTAATATAGCACAAATAATGGACATTTTTCCAATAAGATCGATCTGATATCCACTTGGTCCGATAACCTGTTCAATCTGTTCAAGAGCTAAACGATAGGCTGTTATTTTATTAAAGTCATTCACGGTATTATAAAATTAGCGATAACAATATTTACAATGTCAATTAAATTTCTCATTACAAATGGTTTAATGCAAATTAATGTTGTCTCATTCCTTGCAGAGAAGACTCATGAAATAGTATGATTGACATTGCTGCGTAATTACAGGTTGATAACTATCAATGCTCCGCTAAGCGTACAAAGTAAATTAACCATATCGTTATCTATCCACTGAATACCGGCAAAATGATTGGTTGGTTTATCGCAATGGGTATGGTTTTCTGTTATTGTTCCGCAGGATTGACAACGAAAGCGGGATTGAACCGATCCGCCCAAGAGGGAATCAATCAGGCTGCCAATGAATCCAGCCAGAGTAATTAAAATGACATAATGCCAATCCAGCCCGAAAATCAATCCGGATAAACCAATTAGGGCAGCTCCAATTATGGTTCCCAAAGTGCCAAGCAATGATACACCTCCTGACGTCCCTTTAGGTACGGACTTCAGGGAGAGAATATGTTTGGGATCATTGGTACTGAAAAAACCAATTTCCGTCGCCCAGGTATCAGCAGTTGCAGCAGCAATTGCTCCCAAATACATGATATACAACCAGTCTATTGGATTATAGAAATTGATCACCGCCACAATTGTGGCTACGCCGCCATTAGCAAGTACTTGCAGCAAATCGCGGCGTGTACTTTTCTGAAAATTAGCCCAGGTATGTGCCTTTAGAACCTTGCTCTGTTTCTTTCCGATTTTAGAGATTAAGGAAGACAATACAAAGAATATGATTAGGGGTGTAATCCATTTGAGTCCACCGCTACCAAAAATTACAATACCTGTTATAAAAGCTCCCACACCGCCACTGCCTGAAAGCGCCTGTAATCGATAAGCCAAAAAGAACATAATAAGCGAAAAGATTACCCAGAACATAAATACCAGGATAGTTCCGTTTGCAAGATTGGTTAAATAAATATCAAAAGCAATACTCCCCAAAAGGGGTACCGAAAAATTATCTGAGCCATCTTTACTGTTTGATTCAGCCATAGTAGCTACTAAGGCTACAAAACCGGCCAGACCGGGAATATGAGAAAAGGTGAAATTGAAAGGTATAAATGGTCGCAGGCAAATTGTTATAAGAGCTACTATTACAAATGAAGTGATAAACATTGCCACGCTACCTTCAATGGTTTTATTATCTGCCCAAAGACGATAGCGGCGTGGATTTTTTACCATATTCCCGACAGTGGATGCCGTGGTATCTGCAAAAGTCATTAAAAGCGTACCAATTATTAATGAAACCGGACGCGACCACCAGAAGAGGGATAGAATCAGGAATGCGATTGGAAAATAAATTGTACCATAGGTTTTACGCTCGGTTGCGTGCATTGCTTTAAAATGTTTCGATTTCAAGGCAGTTGTATTAATGATAATAAAAATAACC
>DAOWAH010000197.1 GCA_030634675.1 Fidelibacterota bacterium | reverse complement strand
TGGAGCTGAGGCAAGGGCAGTAGTGGCTACTAATTAAAGGTTGGCTCCTTCATTCAAGTTTCGTAAGTTAATGATGGAACGAAGTCGGGTTACTATTGCCCGGCTCAGTTAACCGTTAGATGTATAATAATATGCCATGATCCTAATTTGGCAGACTTTGATTAAATTGCGGAAAATCAAGGGAGATCGTCAATGAAAGAGTTTATTGAATTTGTAATTAAACACTTAGTCGATAAGCCTGACGAAGTTCAAGTTAACGAAATCGCTGGCGAACGAACCGTTGTCTTCGAATTACGTGTTGGCGAAGGGGACATGGGAAAAGTGATTGGTCGACATGGACAAACTGCCAGATCTCTCCGAATCCTTCTGACGGCAGCCGCAGCAAAACAAGGTAAGCGATCTGTTTTGGAAATATTGGAAGATAATACGGAGAAAGCCACTGGTAGCGAATGAAAAACAGTTTATTATAAGTTAGGTAAAATTCAATTATAAATATTCAAAATAAGAAGGAGATTAAAATGAATATTTACGTTGGTAACCTGTCAGGTGACGTCGGCGAAGATGATTTACGGCAGGCGTTTGAAGCCTTCGGATCGGTCACATCCGCCTCTGTTATTAAGGACAAATTCAGTGGCGAATCACGAGGCTTTGGATTCGTGGAGATGTCTTCTAAAGATGAAGCGCAGTCGGCAATTGAAGGTTTAAATGGGAAGGAGTTAAAAGGGCAAAGTCTTAATGTCAATGAGGCTCGCCCCCGCACCGAAAGACGCGGTGGTAGAGGGGGATATGGTGGTAGCGGAGGAGGACAAGGGGGTGGCAAAGGGGGATATGGTGGTAGTACAGGAGGATATGGCAGTGGTAAAGGAAAATTCGGTAGTGGCGGAGGAGGACGAAGGGGTAACAGATGATGATCGGCTGGCTGTAGTTACTAATCATCGATATACAAAAAATAAAACTGTTATTACATAACATTTCACCTCACAAGTCGCTCCAAACCGATGCCGTCAAAGCCACCACGGCTTAACCTCAGGCTGTATGCATAATTCACAAGGAGCAAGAAAATGAATGAACATGAGAAAATAAATTATGTTGAGTTTCCTGCGAAAGATATTGAAGCTACTAAAGCATTTTTTAAGGAGGTTTTCGGTTGGTCGTTTGTGGATTACGGAGCAGAATATACAGCATTCACAAACGTAGGTATAGACGGCGGTTTTTACAAATCGGGGTTGGTTTGTTCTACTGAAAACGGCAGCCCCCTTATCGTGTTCTATAGTCGAGAATTAGAACAGACCCTGGAGAAAATCGAAGGGGCTGGCGGTTCTATTATAAAGCCAATATTTTTATTTCCGGGTGGCCGCCGCTTCCACTTTGCTGATCCCAACCGCAATGAGTATGCGGTCTGGTCGGATGTAAATGCCGAATGAGTCGCCCGCAGCGCATGACAGGCATACGGGGAATTGGAGGCGCCCAAGATACGATCAGGATGGAAATCCACATCTAACTTTTTATCCAGAGTTACCTTGAGATCAATCTCTGTCAAAACACCAAAGCTCTCTTCTTTAAGCACTTCAGTAATTTTTTCGATGGTTTTTCAAAATTCAAGTTTCAGTTGTATGAAAAATAGTAACTTATAAAAAAATCCCTCTCTTCTTTCCTTTAAAATTATTTAAGATAGATAATTTTTTGATGTCGTTTGTACTGCTGACCTGATTTTCGATCTTCTAATATGATCTCAACAATATATTCTCCTGATGCAACTTTCCTTCCCTGATCGTTAACAGCGTTCCAGCTAAACAGATGTTTGCCCGCAGGTAGAACATTCGATGAAAGAGTGCGAATTTTCTCAGCCAGTAGATTATAAATCGAAACCGTTACTCTACCGGAACGCAGAGTTTGCAATTCAATTGTTATACTTGGGTTAAAGGGATTTGGGTAACTTCTAACTAAAATGGGCGTCTGCGGTAAATTGGGAGCTGACTGCTCAACACCTGTTGTACCTACCGTAAGCTGCAACGAGTCTATGGTTACCGGGGATTTATTAGCCTGTTGATAGTAATTCTGGAATGTCTGGACTTCTGGGGTATTGTACTGAAAAAGGTCAGCAGCAAGCCGGGGCGCCAGAGCTTGATAGAGCAGCTTGACTTTTAAATCATAAGTCGCAGCCTGGTTAAGATTTCCAATACGATAGGTTACGGTGTCCGTGCCACTGCCTTCCATGCCGTTGCTAAAGTTAAAGTTTGGGTCCTGTGCTGCCAATCCGGCAATAGCGGTGGAGTCATAATAGGGACCTTGAGAAGTAAAGCCTTCCGGCGGAATGCGATTGTCTTTTATGTAACTCGCACCACGCAATAAGGTGTAGGTGACATTGCTATCCACATCCTGCATAAGGGCCTGATAGACCTGGACCTGACCGGTATCGTTAATGACATTATAGTGGACCTCATAAGGCATATCTAATCTTGCTATTTCTCCGGTCTGGCTATCCCATTGACCCGATTCAAAAACTGGCTGACTGTTGCCATCATCAAGCCTTAGATATAGCCAGGCGCGGCGACTGGGGTAACCTGAAGGGAACTTATGGCCGGATTTATTCTTCACCACGAGTTTAATTTCCAAGCTATCCACTCCTCGCCAATTATAAGAAGCATTCAAGCTTGCTGTTTCTTTCTGAAGCAAGCGCAAGGTCCTGGCAATAGTGCTATCAAACTGAACAGAGGTGGCAGTAACGCCAATTTCAGAAGCGTGATTCTTGAGTATATTCAGCATGAAAACATTAGCGCCGACAAAATAATGCTTTGCAAACGGGGTCCGTCCGCTCAATCCTACCGGTCGATTTGAGATTACTACCGGAATATCGAGTTCCGGCTGGTGACAGGTTTGGCATTGTATATTCTGCACCGGGAAATCGCTGTTTGCCCATTCCAGGTAAGGAGTTTGCTCGGCGATTTCTCCAACGATATTGCCATTATTGTCAAGAGTTGGGGTGAATAGCGTATGGCAGGTGGCACACAATTCTGACTCGTGTACGTGTTCGCTATAAACCGGCGTATAATTTACATTCATCTGCATAGGCTGGGTAAACGGATTCTGATAAGGACCATAAATTAGACGATCATTTTGAATCACATAATTGCCGGAAAAGCTGGCCGGTGTTCCTAAATTCAGGTCTTTAATTTGGTGGCAGGAAGTACAGCTAACACCATCCAATGCCAGCAGATCGTTTTGCATTTCCTGGAGGGAATAGTACTGCTGTCCATTAAAATGTGCCTCGGTGCGGCCTAACGGCGAATGGCAGGTGATACATTTGTCTTCGAGGAATTGTTGATATTGAGGATGCGCCGTCACTTCCGCAGTAACTTTTGCCTGCCAGAAGGGATCTTTGGCGGCATTAGCCATCATGGTGGAGCGCCACAGTGTTACAGGTGAAATATCATTTCCTTGCGGATCCAGCAAGGCGTTGGTATTGGGAAATCCCGGTTGGTGGCAAACAGCGCAATTGCCGGAACCGCTGAACAAGTTGGATGTCTGGGTTGGCAAGCTCTGGGCGTTGAGTTCTCCCCAGGAACTGAACATGATAATAGAAACTGAAAATTGAATTATTTTCCTAAACATCATAAGAGATTTCCTTATTTTTTCAAAAATTCCCTGCTTTGACTGCTTGATTTATTACTTCGCAGCGGGTTGTACCTTTTCTATATTAATGGCAAACCATTTATAAATTGCCGGAATTACAAATAAAGTTAATATAGTAGATGTTACCAATCCACCAACAACTACAGTGGCCAAAGGTCTTTGCACCTCGCTGCCAACACCGGTGGCCAATAGTAATGGAATTAAGCCCAGTGCCGTTGTCAATGCGGTCATCAACACGGGACGTAAACGCAGTAAAGCCCCTTTCACTGATGCTTCATCCATGGGCACACCATCGCGCAGCAATTGATTTAGATAGGTCACCAGTACCATACCATTTTCCAAGGCAATTCCAAATAAAGCAATAAAACCTATTGATGACGGTACCGAAAGATTTTGACCGGTCAGCCATAAAGCGACCACTCCGCCGACTAATGCTAATGGTATGTTGAATAAAATGAGAAACGTGCTCTTCATGGAATTAAAACTGGAATAGAGTAACAAGAATATGATCAAAAGCGTAATC
>DAOWAH010000409.1 GCA_030634675.1 Fidelibacterota bacterium | reverse complement strand
TTTCAGTTTATTTCTGGTAATGACAACTATAAACTACAATCTTGGGAATTACTTAAAACCACTGGGATTTGATTATGATGATGTCTGGTATTTGTCCATAGATTGGAAAACACAGGACTCGGAAACAGTAGCCACAACACTTCGCCAGTTGGAGAACACCCTTGATTCGCAACCTGAGATAATTTCACAGGCCTATTCAATCAGTTATTTGTTTATGCCTTCGGCTACATCGATGGATGATTATCATTATGCCGGTAAAACGGTTAATTGTCATCTGTTTCAGACTGGTGATGATTTTCCGGATGTGTTGAATTTGGATATTGTTAAGGGGCGCTGGTTTGGACCTCAGGATAATGCGGCCAATCACATTCCGGTAGTGCTAAATAAATACGCTGCGGAAGCTCTGTTTGCCGGCGATGATCCGATAGGAAAAATTATTTATGGGAAAGATCAGGATTTTCAGGGCGAAAATGAAGAATTTAAAGTAGTTGGCCTAATCGATGAATTTCGTAACGGGGGTGAGTTTACCGGTTCCAAGAAAGTGCTGTTAAGGCGGGCTTCCTTGGAAAATGATCTGACCCGAGATTTCCTGAAAGAGTCTTTCTTTATTCGTATTCTGTTTCGTGTTAGGCCTGGTACAACAATGGATTTTGAAGAACGGTTAATGAAACAAGTAACACATGTGGCCCGGGATTGGATGATAAACATTGATCAATTAGATAGTGCCCGAATTTCAGCCAATAAACAATCAATGATCATTCCGACAATCATGGCTATTATTTGTGGTTTTTTAATTATTAATGTAGCGCTGGGTTTATTCGGGATGATCTGGTACAATACCAATCGCCGCAAGGCTGAGATTGGGTTACGCCGGGCTATGGGTTCTACCGAACGACAGATTTATTTTCAAATCGTTGGGGAATCACTGGTATTAGCCACTTTTGGAATGATTACAGGGATATTCTTTGCGGTGCAATTACCACTGTTGGGATTGATACCGTTCATAAGTACAATGACCTATGCGGTTTCCATTCTGTTATCAATCCTGGTGATTTACCTGATCACAATTGTCTGCGCCCTATACCCGAGCAACCTGGCTGCCAGCCTGCAACCGGCCATTGCGTTGCATGATGAATGATTGAATAACCGATGTAATAGTGATAAATTGATCGGAAATCCATGTCTAAGATTCTGATAATCGATGATGATCCAGCGGTCCGTACCTCGCTCGAACTATTATTGAAACACGCCACTCACCAACCACTGTTGGCTCAAGACCGGGTTACCGCTTTGGAAATTATGCGTGGGAATAGTCCCGAGCTGGTTTTATTGGATATGAATTTTTCACGTGAGACCAGCGGTAAAGAAGGTCTGGAACTTTTAGGAGAATTGCACCAATTGCGATCGGGAATGCCGATTATTCTGATTACTGCCTGGGGTTCCATCGATCTGGCGGTGCAAGGCATGAAGGCCGGTGCGGTTGATTTTATCAACAAACCCTGGCGGAATGACCACCTGCTGCGATCAATCAAGACAGCCCTAAAATTATCGCCGGAAGGACAAGAACCGCACACTCGCTCGCGATCACGGAAGGAATTGGATCGAAAATATGATTTTAAAAAGCTGATTGGTGAGGATCGGCAATTACTAACCGTACTGGAAACTGTCGGACGTGTCAGCGGGACTGACGCGTCGGTTTTGATACTTGGTGAAAGCGGCACGGGTAAGGAATTGATCGCCGAGGCGATCCATCAAAACAGTCCGCGCCGCAACCAACCGTTTGTAAAAGTCAATCTCGGTGGAATTTCCACTACTTTGTTTGAAAGTGAAATGTTCGGCCATAAAAAAG
>DAOWAH010000215.1 GCA_030634675.1 Fidelibacterota bacterium | reverse complement strand
GTAACCGGTTGCCGCTGCTAATGCATGATTTAAAAATCCTGATGGCAGAGGTAATTATCGCCGATGTGCTCGGTGATTCAATGGAAGTAATCTATCAATTGGATCAGATTTTTGATCTGCTGGAGGAAGCGGAGCAATTTGGCGATATGACTACCGAAGATGAGGATGAGTTCAATCGATTTGAATCCGCCCTGATCAATCTCTATACCAGCCAATTAAGGACAATTGATAAATCCCTGGTAGCGATGGATGCTGACAAAGTCAGCACGGAAATAGCTGAATTCATCAAACCGGTAGAATTGGAAATCGGCAAAATAAAATTTACCATTATTGATGATCGTGAGGGGCATATCCCAATTTTGCATAATCAGCAGGTTGAGAACACTATCAAATTTTTTCAGACCCGGGGTCGGGATCAGTTTGAAATATGGTTAAAAAGGTATGCGGTTTATTACGACTTGATTATTGAAATTTTAGAAGAACATTCTTTACCGGAAGAGCTGGTGTTTCTGGCTTTGATCGAATCGGGAATGAATCCCAAAGCATATTCGCGAGCTAATGCCGTGGGAATTTGGCAATTTGTTTATGCAACCGGTAAACGTTATGGGCTGCAACGGACCTGGTGGGTCGACGAACGGCGTGACCCGGTAAAAGCTACCCGGGCAGCCAGTGCTCATCTGGTTGATCTTTATGAAATGTTTGATGACTGGTATCTGGCCATGTCGGCTTATAATGCCGGTGCCGGACGCATTCAGCGCGCCATTAGATTGCATCAGACTAACGACTACTGGCAATTATATTCACTACCGCGGGAAACCCGCAATTACATACCCACTTATCTGGCTGCAGCAATGATTTGTCGGGAACCGGCTAAATATGGTTTTAAAATGCCGGTAAACAATCCCCTTAAGTATGATGAAGTGCTGCTTGAAAAAAGTGCCGATATCAACGTTCTCGCCCGTAGTGCTGGCGTCACAGGAGCCGAGTTACGCTATCTCAATCCCGAATTACGCCAGTCTGCCACACCGACAACTGATAATTACAGCCTCAAAATCCCAGTGGGTAAAGCTGATAAATTCTTGAAGAATTACGCCGCTCTCCCTGAAAGCGAGCGATTTGCTCCTAAGTATGTGGTTCATAAAGTGCGTTATGGTGAGACGTTATGGGACATCTCCAAGCGCTATAAAGTTTCGATTCATCAGTTGGCGGCAGTTAACAAGATCAGGAATCGACACAAAATCCGGATTGGTCAGAAGTTGACAATCCCGGTTGCCGGTCAGAAACCTGCTCCAACTTATACCCAGAGTGGTCCACCGGGATCCCAACGGTTAGTGTATGTTGTCAGAAAAGGCGATACTCTGGGGCAAATTGCCGAGGATAATAATACTCGAGCTTCACGAATTAGACGCTGGAATGGTTTACGTTATGGGCAATATATTTATCCCGGCCAAAAGTTAACATTATGGATGCCCAAAGGATAAAAAGACCAAAACCGCCAGGTAGCACCAACCGCTGGGTCTGGATCATGATTTCAGTGATAGTGGTAATCTTTATAATCCTGCGTATTGCTGATATGGCTTCGGGCGATGACGGGTTCGGCGTAGGTGATAAAGTTGGCCTGGTACGGATTGAAGGTCCCATCATGTCCTCCCGGACCGTGGTGGCAGACCTTGATGCTTTGTCAGAACGAAATGACATTAAATCCATCCTGGTGCGGATCAACAGTCCCGGAGGCGCAATCGCACCTTCTCAGGAAATTTATGAAAAACTACGGTCGGTGCGGGCGATTAAACCGGTAATAACATCAATGGGCAGCGTTGCTGCTTCAGGCGGATATTATATTGCTCTCGGGTCAAGTGTCATTTTAGCTAACAAGGGTACCATTACTGGCAGCATTGGTGTGATAATGGAATATCCGGTGGCAGTGGAATTATTGGATAAAATCGGTCTCAGTATTGAAACCGTAAAAAGCGGTAAACTCAAAGACGCCGGGTCCGGTAGCAGGGAAGCAACCGAGCAGGACCGGCAGTATTTCCAGGATATAGTAGGCGATTTACATGGTCAGTTTATCGATGTGGTGACTGATGAAAGAGCGCTTGATCGTAATACGGTAATGAATCTGGCAGACGGCCGTGTTTACACGGGAACCCAATCATTGGCGCTGGGTTTGATTGATAGTCTTGGAACGCTGGAAGATGCCGTAAAATTGGCGGGTCAGTTAGGTAATATCACTGGCAAACCGAAAACTTTCGAAATTAAACATCGTCGCACCGGTTTAATGGAATTATTGATGGGGAGTGGCGGGCAAACTGCAGTCAGTTGGTTCCATAGCATGCCAGTTTATCGCTGGCGAGGGAAGTAGGATGACTAAACAGGAAATTATCAACCAGGTAGCAGCAGCAACGGGTTTAACCAAGGTTGAAACCGAAACAGTCATGTCCGGTATCATGACAACAATTATCGAAGCTTTAGCCCGAAACGAGCGGGTAGAATTACGTGGTTTTGGAACTTTTGGTGTGAAACACCGACTTCCCAAAACCGCTCGTAACCCGGTAACGGGTGGAGCAATACAATTACCGGAACGCTATGTACCCACTTTTAAGCCGTCCAAACGGATGCGAACAGTGGTTAATGAAACTATAATGAACAAATAAAGAGGTTATATGCCCTGCGGAAAAAAACGCAAGAAGCGTAAGATTTCGACGCACAAGCGCAAAAAACGCTTGCGTGCAAATCGACATAAGAAAAAGAATCGCTAAAAACAGCCGTCCATGGGACGCTGGATTCTAAATACCTATATTTTCATTTTCCTGGCCGTGGGCAATTTTGCTCATGGTTGGGGAAGTGAAGGTCATAAATTAATTAACGGGGCCGCCGCCCGATCTGTTGACGGCGATTTTGGTGTATTCCTGGCCTATTTTGCCGATACCCTGGCCGAACATGGACCCGATCCGGACAATTGGAAAAAAGCAGATGACAACGAAGGTTATCGTCATTATTTTGATGTAGATCTGTATGCTGATTATCCTTTTGCTAATTTACCTGAAACTGAGCAACAATTAGTTACGGAATTCGGCCAGAAAAATGTCCAACAGCGCGGGATCTGTCCCTATTATATAGTAGAATATTCCCAAAAAGTCATCGAATTATTAAAAGATGATCAATGGACGGATGTTTTGATTCCGCTGGCGGCGTTAGGACATTATGTGGCAGATTTACATATGCCGCTGCATGTCGTTGAAAACTATAACGGTCAGTTAACCGGGAATAAGGGTATTCATTTTCAGTGGGAAGTTTCCATGGTGGATAAATATATCAAAAATATCCCTCAAGTTCATTCTTATCCGGTCATCGATGATCCTTTGGCTACTTGTTTCAAGATTGTTCGCGAATCATATACTGCCCATGGAATCATTTTAAGGGCTGATTCGATTGCGCGGGCTGAACAACCACTGAAAATTCAAGCGTTGTTGAAAGGCTACGAACCATTGCCAGCAAGTAGTAATTATCTTGAATTACTCTACCAGGAATCAGGAGACTGTGCTCGGAATCGGATGGAAAAAGCCACTGCTATGATTGCCGGGTTCTGGTATTATTGCTGGGATCAGGCTGGCCGACCTACTCCCAATAGCGGTGATTGATAACAGTACTACCTACAGCGTCAGTGAACTGACGCAACTTATTAAGCAATCCCTGGAGAATCAGTTTCCAGCAGTCTGGGTATCAGGAGAAATTTCCAATTTTATACATCATCGATCCGGACATATGTATTTTACCCTTAAAGACCAGAAATCAGAGATTAAGTCGGTAATTTTTAAGGGTAATAACCTGTATTTACCGTTT
>DAOWAH010000069.1 GCA_030634675.1 Fidelibacterota bacterium | reverse complement strand
TACCTCCTGCCTATTACTCGTCCGTGACGATAATATTTAGATGACAACTCGGTTTACGAATTCGTGAGGCACGCCCCATCGACCCTGCCCGAAAACGCTTCATTACCGGTCCACCATTAACAAATATTTCTTTAATTTTTAATCTTTCCGGATCCACATTACTACCTTCACTTTTCTGCATATAATTGGCTACAGCTGACCGAAGAGTTTTTTCTATAAGTGCTGAGGCTTTAAGCGGTGAAAAATGCAGATAATTCAGGGCATTCCCGACGTTCTGTCCTCTAACAGTATCGACTACAATACGCATTTTTCGTGGAGATTGCCTCACGTAGCGGTATTTAGCTAAGGCTTCCATTGCTATTTCTTCCTGTCCCCGGAGTGCATACGGAATATTCTAGTCGGTGCAAATTCACCTAATTTATGCCCGACCATATTTTCATAAATATAAACCGGGATAAACTTGTTTCCATTATGAATTGCCATTGTGTGACCAACAAATTCCGGAGTTATCATCGAACGGCGCGACCAGGTCTTAATGACCCTTTTCTTTCCCGTTTCATTCATAGCTCGTACCTTAAGCATTAATTTAGGATCGACATAAGGACCCTTTTTTAATGATCGAGCCATACTACTTTCTCCTCTTCACAATATAATCGTTGGATTTTTTATTCTTTTTGCGGGTTTTATATCCCTTAGTCGGCTTTCCCCATGGCGTGGTCGGATGACGGCCACCGGAAGATTTTCCCTCGCCGCCGCCCATGGGATGATCCACCGGGTTCATGGCCACACCGCGTACACGCGGTCGCCGGCCCAGCCAACGGGTACGTCCTGCTTTACCAGACACTATTTGCTCATGGGAACGATTACCGACTTCACCAATTGTTGCCATGCAATTTTCCGGTACTATACGAATCTCAGTTGAAGGTAAACGTAAAGTAACCATTCCGCTTTCAAGTGCCATAATCTTTACGCTGGCACCGGCACTACGTGCCATTTGAGCACCTTTACCAGGTACTAATTCGATATTATGAACTGCAATTCCGATGGGAATGTTTTTTAATTGCAAAGCATTACCAATTTTCAAAGGTGCTTCCTCACCGGAAATAACCTTATCACCAACCTTCAGACCAAAGGGGGCAATGATATATCTTTTTTCACCATCAGCGTATATAATCAGAGCAATATTAGCAGATCGATTGGGATCATATTCTATCGATGCTACGCGGCCCTCAATACCGAATTTATTACGCTTAAAATCAATAATACGATAACGTCGCCGATGTCCCCCACCACGATGGCGGATGGTAATCCTACCCTTGTTATTTCGTCCGCCTGTTTTATGCAGCGCAACCGTAAGTGATTTTTCCGGTGTCGATTTGGTAAGTTCGGCGAAGTCATTCCGGGTGGCAAATCGATTGCCGGGTGTGGTTGGTTTTAATGTCCGTATTCCCATGATTAACTAGTTGTCTCGCCTCTCAACAGATCAATGGTATACCCTTCCGCCAGGGTAACCACAGCCTTTTTCCAATTACTGCGTTTACCAGTCGTCCGGATTGAACGACCACCACTTCGTACCGTCATTTGCTTTTGCTTTCCCAACCGGTTCATAGTAGCTACTTTAATGACCTTTACGTCGAATTTTTTTTCCACTGCACTTTTAATCATGATTTTATTAGCATTCTTGTCAACCTGAAAGGCATATTTCTGCTGCTGGTCTTCAAGCAGACTCATTTTCTCAGTAAATAACGGCCGAACAATTATTTTACTATACTGTGTCATTGTATTAGGCTGCTAATTGATCGTTTAAAATTGCAATTCCAGCTTTATCAGCCAGGATGATATCACAATCGATAAGATCCAGTGTACTGGCGGCTTTCGCAGAACATACAAAGACGTTGGATAGATTTCTACTTGCCAAGTACAGGTTATCTTCAAAAACAGAAGTTAAAACCGTAATTTTTTTATCTTTAATGCTCAAATCAGCGAGGATACTTATGAATTCTTTTGTCTTTGGAACACTAACTTGCAATGACTCAACAATAATCAGTTCATTATTTTGAGCTTTAAATGATAACAGGGATCGACGCGCCAAATGCCGCACTTTTTTGGGTAACTTGTATGAATAACTATGTGGTTCTGGTCCAAATATGGTTGCGCCACCACGCCATAACGGTGATCGAGTCGAACCGGCGCGAGCCACACCACGGCCCTTTTGGCGCCATGGTTTCCTACCACCACCGGTTTTTAAAGCCCGATTTTTTGTGGCATGCGTTCCTTGGCGACTGTTGGTCATTTCAGATTGCACAGCCTGATGAACAACTGTCTCGTTGGGAGTAATCCCAAATACGGAATCAGCAACCGTTATTTTCGAGCTCGGGGAGCCATCTTGTTTAAGTACTTGTAATTTCATGGTTACTTTGTAATAATAATTAATCCGTTATTTGCGCCTGGTACAGCACCACGTATAAATAGTTGATTATTTTCTTCATCAACATGAGCCACTTTTAAATTTTTAACCGTGACCAGGTCAACGCCCATATGACCGGGCATTTTCATCCCCTTCCAAACTCGGGAAGGATCTGACGATTGGCCAATTGAACCGCCGTGACGAAGGTATTCGCTTTGACCATGAGTTTCCGGTTGACGCTGAAATCCATGCCGTTTTATCACTCCGGCAAAGCCTTTACCTTTGGATGTTCCGGATACTGCAACTTTTTCACCTTTATGAAAAATGGCAACAGTGAATCGCTGGCCTGATTTATATTCAAATCCTTGAACACCTTCAAACTCTGCTAATGCATATTGGGGATCTACAGCCGCTTTAGCAAAATGACCCATCATTGGTTTAGTGGTATGCTTCGATTTTCGCTTCCCAAAACCAACCTGGATAGCGCTATAACCATCATTATCTACTGTTTTGACCTGGGTTACAACACATGGACCCGCTTCAATAACTGTTACCGGAGTAACCTGGCCCGAATCATCAAAAATCTGCGTCATACCAATTTTTTTACCAATTAAGCCACGCATGTCACACCTTTATCTCGATATCGACACCAGCAGGTAGATCCAGCTTCATCAGTGCTTCAACGGTCTTGGGGGTTGAATTCAAAATATCGATTAACCGTTTATGGATTTTTGTCTGGAATTGTTCACGTGATTTTTTATCCACAAACGGTGATCTGAGCACAGTGTAGACAGAGCGCTTGGTCGGTAATGGAATTGGCCCCGATATTACTGCGCCCGTCGATTTCGCTGTTCTTACGATCTTTTCCGTGGATTTATCCAACAAAGTATGGTCGTAAGCCTTCAGACTAATTCTGATCGATTGTTTCGGCACTGCCTATCCTTTACTCGATAATTTCGGTTACGACACCGGCGCCAACCGTATGTCCGCCTTCGCGAATCGCAAAACGCAATTCCTTATCCATCGCTATCGATGTGATCAATTTCACTTCCATCTCCACATTATCACCCGGCATTACCATCTCAGTTCCCGCCGGTAAGGTTGCCACACCGGTCACATCAGTCGTACGGAAATAAAACTGGGGACGGTAGCCTGTGAAAAAGGGCGTGTGACGGCCACCTTCTTCCTTCTTCAAAACATACACTTCGGCCTTGAATCTGGTATGTGGTGTAATACTATTGGGCTTGGCTAATACCATCCCACGCCTCAAAAATTCCTTGTCAACACCGCGTAGTAACAATCCCGCATTATCGCCGGCCTGTCCCTGATCCAAAATCTTGCGGAACATCTCTACGCCGGTCACCACCGACTTCTCATGGGCATCCATACCCAGAATCTCCACCTCATCGCCAACCTTCACTATGCCACGCTCAATACGACCCGTACCAACCGTACCACGACCAGTAATACTGAATACATCTTCCACCGGCATCAAGAACGGACGGTCAATGTCACGCTTCGGCTCCGGTATGAATGAATCGCAAGCCTCCAGGATCTCAACAATGCATTTCGTCTTCTCTTCATCGGTCGGATTTTCCATCGCCTCCAAGGCGCTGCCACGGATTATCGGTGTCTCATCACCAGGAAATTCATATTCGTTCAATAAGTCCCGCAACTCCATCTCCACCAACTCCAGCAGCTCCGGATCATCAACCTGGTCCGTCTTATTCATAAAGACCACCATACTGGGTACGTTGACCTGACGGGCCAGCAACACATGCTCACGGGTCTGGGGCATGGGACCATCGGCCGCACTCACCACCAGGATCGAACCGTCCATCTGTGCCGCTCCCGTAATCATATTCTTAATATAGTCAGCGTGTCCCGGGCAGTCCACATGGGCATAGTGACGGTTCGCTGTCTCATATTCTACATGGGCTGTCTGGATCGTAATACCACGCTCACGCTCCTCAGGAGCGTTATCGATCGAATCAAAATCGCGTATCTCTGAAAAACCACGCAGCGACTGGACCATCGTTATCGCTGCCGTTAATGTTGTCTTACCATGATCAACATGGCCGATTGTTCCAATGTTGACATGAGGCTTGGTCCGCTCAAATTTTGCCTTGGACATAGATCCTCCTTTTTCCTATGATGCTTTTCCGTGTATGCGTTCGATGATGTCTGATTGAATGCCGGCAGGAACTTGCTCAAAAGTAGAGAATTCCATTGAGAAAATTGCCCGCCCCTGAGTAAGAGATCGCAAGTCAGTAGCATATCCAAACATCGCAACAAGTGGTACGCGCGATTCTAAAACATGGGCATCCTTACGCTGATTCATACCATTGATGTTTCCACGCCTTGAGCTAATATCACTCATTACATCACCGATGTATTCCTCCGGAACTATGACCTCAACATTCATCATGGGCTCCATAAGTACCGGATTAGCTTTTTTACATGCTTCCTGAACCGCCATGGAACCGGCAATTTTAAAGGCTAATTCGGAGGAATCGACATCATGGTATGATCCATCAACAAGTTCGACCCGAATATCTTCTATCGGATAACCGGCAATACTCCCATTTTTAATGGCTTCCCGGATTCCCTGATTGACAGCAGAGATATACTCTCTTGGTATTGCACCACCGACAATCTTGCTTTCAAAATGATAACCTTTTCCGGTTTCATTGGGTTCGACATTGATCACAACATGACCGTATTGCCCCCGACCACCGGATTGTCTAATAAATTTTCCATTAACTTTTTCAACGCGACTGGTAATAGCTTCTGTGTAGGCAACTTGCGGCTTTCCGATATGAGCCTGCACTTTAAATTCACGTAATAAACGATCAATCAGAATTTCCAGATGTAACTCGCCCATTCCGGCAATGATTGTTTGCCCGGTATCCTCATTGGTGGAAACCTTGAAAGTAGGGTCTTCATCACTTAATTTGATCAATCCTTTATCAAGAGATTCCTGATCCGCTTGACTGATGGGCTCAACCGATACTTCCACAACTGGTTCGGGGAAATCCATCGATTCTAGCAGAATCGGATTTTTAGCATCGCATAACGTATGACCAGTATTAGTCTTTTTCAAGCCAATAACAGCAACAATATCTCCGGCACCAACCGACTTCAATTCTTCCCGTTTATTGGCGTGCATCAGTAAGATACGAGCAATACGCTCTTTTTTTCCGGTATTGGGATTAAATACGGCCGATCCTGCATTCATTTTACCGGAATAGACGCGTATATAGGTAAGTTTTCCAACATATGGGTCAGTCATAATTTTAAAAGCCAGCGCGCTGAATGACTCATCTTCATTGGTTTTCCTGATAATTTCCATATCAGTATTATTTGGATTAAAACCCTTAATTTCACCTACATCCAGCGGTGATGGTAAAAAATCTACGACTGCATCCAGAACACGCTGGACACCTTTATTTTTAAAAGCGGAACCACAGATTGTAGGGATAAAAGTATTATCAAGACAGCCCTTTCGAACAGCGGCTTTGATTTCATCGGCGGTCAGAGGTTCATCGTTTAAATATTTTTCCAATAGTGCTTCATCGTATGTAGCAATTTCCTCAATAAGATGATGGCGCCATTCTGCAGCCAGATCAGCCATATCGTCAGGAATTTTATAATAGTCGAACCGGGCTCCAAGTGTCGATTCGTTATACAGGATAGCACGATTCTCAATTAGATCGATTAAACCGGTAAATAAATCTCCTGATCCGATTGGAAGTACTAACGGTAAGGGATTGGCGCTTAACCGTTTCTTGATCATCTCTATAACATTTAGAAAATCAGCCCCGGTACGGTCCATCTTGTTCACAAAAGCAATGCGCGGTACCGAATATTTATCCGCCTGGCGCCACACTGTTTCACTCTGCGGTTCAACCCCGCCGACTGCACAAAATACTGCGACGGCACCATCCAACACTCTCAGGGAGCGCTCAACCTCAACAGTAAAATCAACATGACCGGGTGTATCAATTATATTAATTCGGTTTCCATCCCATTGTGTAGTTGTTGCAGCCGAAGTGATAGTAATACCACGTTCTTTTTCCTGCTCCATCCAATCCATTGTGGCCATACCTTCATGAACCTCGCCCATCCGGTGCAAACGACCGGTGTAATATAGAATACGCTCTGTCAGAGTTGTTTTACCGGCATCGATGTGAGCCATGATACCGATATTGCGTACTTTATCGAGGGAAAGATTCTTCATCGCAGAAATTTACCTGAAGTGAGCAAAAGCCTTATTAGCTTCAGCCATCCGGTGAGTGTCATCTTTTTTCTTAATCGCTCCACCTTCGTTATTAGCGGCTGCGATCAATTCCAATGCCAGCCTATCAGCCATAGCCCGGCCTGAGCGACTACGGGCCGCTGCGATGACCCATTTAGATACTAGATAAAATTGACGATGTTTGGATACTTCAATAGGTACCTGATAAGTTGCTCCACCAATCCGCCGTGATTTGACAACAACCTGCGGGGAAGCATTTTCGATTGCCGTCTTAAAAATCTGCAAACCTTCGGCTTTGGTACGTTTATTTATAATTTCAATCGCTTCATAAAATATCTGCTCCGCAATCCCTTTTTTTCCACGCAACATCAGATAATTGATGAATTTGGCAACAACAATGTCATTATAAACCGGGTCGGGAGAAATTTTACGACGTTCTGCTCTTTTTTTTCTCATGATCAGGATTTCGGACGTTTAGCACCGTAACGCGACCGGCTGGTTTTGCGATCTGACACACCTGCTGTATCAAAAGTACCGCGAATAATATGATAGCGAACACCAGGAAGGTCTTTAACACGGCCACCTTCAATCATCACGATTGAGTGTTCTTGCAGGTTATGCCCTTCTCCGGGTATATAAGCTGTCACCTCAAAACCATTAGTTAATCGTACACGAGCAACTTTCCTTAGTGCGGAATTAGGTTTTTTGGGTGTAGTCGTATAAACACGTGTGCATACACCACGTTTTTGGGGATTACCTTTCAAAGCGGGTGTCGCGTTTTTCTTTACGATCCGCTTTCTTCCTTTTCTTACTAGTTGATTTATCGTCGGCATAGTTGTT
>DAOWAH010000261.1 GCA_030634675.1 Fidelibacterota bacterium | reverse complement strand
CGTCAGAATTGACAGGCCGATTGAAAGCACCCGGTAATTTTGATACCAGGAGCGGCTTTTTAATTGCTCGGTCTCAGCATTATAAAATTCTTTTGTGCAGACGTATTGCTTGACTTTGGATTCATCGGGCGGTGCTGTCATCAAACTGCCAATAACGAGAATTGCTGTGCAGGCGATGAAAAGAATTGGGGCGATATATAAAAAGTGTACGGATGTAATAACGGAAAATCCATATATAATTATAATGATGGCACGGAGTTGGTTACCGATTACCAGTGAATAAAATGCCCCCTGCGCATTGGCACGCTTCCAAAAAATTCCAACCAGAAACATTGCTACAACCGGGGGAACTGTGTAGGAAAGTACTCTCTGTAGATATTTGAACAGCGAACCAAAATTTTCGATTTGTGGCGCCCAGAATGCTGCCATGATCATAAATATAAAAGTTACCCAACGACCTACAACCATCAATTGGCGTTCTGTAAGTCCCGGTTTCGCTTTCGCGATAAAGTCCATCGTCACCAGAGTTGATGCAGAATTCAGAGTTGAGTCAATTTGTGACATCAGCGCAGCAATAAAGCCCGCCATCACCAGCCCAAGAAGCCCGACAGGTAAAAGGTCAAACATTAGGGTCGGATACACTAAATCCGCTTTGGGCAGTTCCGGATACAGTAAAATGGCAATGGTTCCAGGCAAGACCATTATGAATAATACCGGTAGCTTCAGGAATCCCGCGAACAGACTCCCTAATCGCCCATGCTGTAAATTTTTAGCACTGAGCACGCGTTGCACCATAAACTGGTTGGTGCACCAGAAATAAAATCCCAACAGCGGCAAGCCCGTAAACAATCCCAACCAGGGCACACCGGGATCGTCCAGCGGTCGAATTAGGCTGAGCATTTCGGGTGAAACATGGGTCGTTATGGCATCCCACCCGCCAACTTTTATAAAACCGGCGATGGTGATGACTACCGAACCGATCAGCAGTAATACCGTCTGAATGGCATCAGTATATATAACCGCCGCCAAGCCACCGGCAATGGTATAAACTCCCGCCACTATGGCCAGAACTGTTATTGTTTGCCACATTGGGATTTCCGGGAATATTAATTTAAGCATTAGTGCACCGGCATATAAACTACCTGCCGTATCCACCAGGATATTCAAGAACAGGGTCAAAATCGAAAAATAGTTCCGAGCCCGTCCGTCAAAACGACGTTCCAAAAATTCCGGCATGGTATATATCCTTGCCCGCAGTATAAACGGCAGGAAGAATATGACAAAAAATACTAGAATAATTGTGGCAAACCATTCATAGTTAAAAACAGAAATTCCGGTGCTATAAGCGTCTCCTGCAAGGCCAATTAATGTGGTGCTTGAAATATTAGACGCAAATAGTGAAATGCCGATAAACGGCCAAATCATGGAGCGGCCGGCAAGGAAATAATCCTCTGCGGATTCATGGCGCTTTCCCAGTCTTAATCCCAACCAAACGACAAATACGATATACAAACCGATTATCGTTAAATCAATAAAGTGTAAACTAAAATCTGGATTCATGGCGCTTTCTCAATGATTTAATTCTCCCTTAGTACAGACTGTTGCAAATTAAACAATTTTAAACAATCTTGATGTTTAAAACGCGCAAATTGTCATTCCCGCGGAAGCGGGAATCTATAAAAAATACAATGACTTAGGCAATATCTCTACATGGATCCCTGCTGGAGTTTACCCCTTTGGATTCCCGCTTCCGCGGGAATGACAAAAGGGACCAGAATGACAAAAGTAGAAGGCATAACATTACATTCAACGCTATCCTTTAGTTGGAATTTTTACCTGTTCTGGAGAAACCTTTTCACTACTAAAAAACTTAATAAGCCCCTCCACAATAATCCAGGCTACGATCAAAGCGATCGCTGCATTGATAATCTGGAGCAGCAAATTATTACCGACACCAAATTGCGTTTGATTCATCACTGAAGCCCATAATGTCATCACCGACATGAATACGGCCGGGACACCGGTGATTATCCACTTCCAGCCCCCCATATTACGCAGATAGAGCGTAGCGATGATCAGAGCCAGGGCAGCCAGAGTCTGATTAACCGCGCCAAAAAGGGGCCAGAGAGAAAGCGCTCCTTTACCATCAGCGCCGGAAGCAAAGGCAAGAATCGCTGCGCTTAGAATGGCAAAAGAAGTTGCCGTATGCCGGTTTCTGAAATGACCTACTCTTAAATCTGAACCGAGCTCGCTGATCACATATCGTTGAATTCTGGTTGCCGTGTCAAGGGTTGTACCGGCAAAAGAAGCGACAAATACGCCCATAACAACGACGGCAATTTTATGAGGAATGCCCAGGGTAGCTATCATGTTCGCCGCGCCGATTACAAAAGCACTGATTTTGGATCCAAGACCGGCTGCCGCCGTCCAGGATGAATAGTGACTCGACCAGGCATTGATACCTGTTAGGGTTTGTCCTTCCGATGTATATCCCATGCCAATACCGGCAGCTACAGCAATAATTACCAGGGTTGCCAGAGCTCCTTCGACGAGCATTGAGCCATATCCGACAAAGAGGGAATCACTTTCACTACGAACCTGCTTGGCAGATGTTCCTGAGGCAACCAGGGCATGAAAACCGGAAATGGCGCCACAGGCAATTGTAATAAATAAAAAGGGCCAGACCGGCGGGGCATCTGGTGGATTGAGCTGCACAGCAGGTGCCACTAATTCCATACCGCCAAAAAAAGTGGCAAAAAGCACTCCCAGTGACAGCAAGGTCATTGCGATTAACAATTGATAAGCATTGATGAAATCACGGGGCTGAAGTAGGGTTGTTACTGGTAAAACAGAGGCGATATAGGCATAAATAAATAAAATTATAGTCCAGATTCCGGTTGCGGGTATACCAGCTAGATCAGGCATAGCTATTGGGAAAGAACTTCCGATAATCATAGTCACATACATTGCGATAACTGCCAGGACCGACCATCCGATAACATGTTTACCTTTTTTATAGATCAAATGTCCCAGATAAACAGCAATCGGAATCTGCAACCAAACCGGCAAAACAGAAGTAGGAAACATACTGAATATGATTGCAATCACAAGTCCAAATATCGCGATGATAATCCATAATGCTAAAAATACAACGATAAAAAAGAAAACTGATGGAACGGAACCTGCAGGAGAACAAAAGAAACCCGGCCGGGCCAAGGTGATCATCACACCCCAGTCAACCACCCTCCAGTAACCATGGCAACGCTGTCGACGGCAGACCTTTGCAAGCAATACAAAGG
>DAOWAH010000239.1 GCA_030634675.1 Fidelibacterota bacterium | reverse complement strand
TCTACTAAGATGAGTTCAATACAGACTTGGGCAAGCACTTATGGCGTTCCGGTAACCTCCATGCTCATCTGCCAGGGAGGCTATGGTGCTGTGGGAGCTCAACCAACTTTAGGCTTAACGGATAATTTGGATATTTGCAGTGTATTGGGATGGTCTACTCCTTCTCATTACTGTTCTTATGAGTTAACGATTTTCGAAATAGATATAATAAAATAGAGATATTTTAAATTGGTTGTTGGTAGCAAAGTGTGATGGCTAAAGGAGCAAACAAGCCCTTCGGTATTTTACTAGAGGGGCTTGTTTATTTTTTGAAGTTCTTTATATTAAAAGAAGGATTTTTTCATATTTTTTTTAATTATTTTCCTAATTGTTGCCATACAGTAGTCGTAGCCGTGTGATGTAATTGTAAAAATGTTAAAAAATTTATTAAATAAGCGGTTATATAAACCACGAAGATTTAGAAAAACTGGCACCCAGAACCTAGTTAAAATATAGGAGTAGTATCTATATTTAATGAAGCTTTGGTAGTAACCAATGAATCGAAAGTTTTTTGAATCTTCTTAAGAATTTTTATGTAAGACAGGTTTCTGAATTTGACAAAAAAATAAAAATTAGATAAACTATTATTCAGATAGCTTTCATTTTATATATAAAGGAGGTAAATAAAATGAAAAAGCAAAAAATTATACTGACGATAGTTTTAATCGCAATTCTTATCGCATCTGTGGCTTCTTTTGCGGGAGCGCAGGGGGACAAACCCTATATTCCTTTAATTTCAAAGGGCTTCCAACACCAATTCTGGCTGGCAGTTAAAGAGGGGGCTGAGAGAGCTGCCAAAGACTTTGATGTGACCATCACATTTGAAGGACCCGAGAAGGAATCCCAGGTTGATAAGCAGATGGATATGCTGCAGGTCGCTATTGACAAGAATCCTGCCGCGATTTGCTTTGCCGCCGTTGACTCAAAAGCTGCCATTCCTCTGCTTGAACAGGCAAAGGAAAAGGGTATCCCCGTGATCGGGTTTGACTCAGGTGTTGACAGTGACATTCCACTGAGTACAGCGTCCACCGATAATATTGCTGCGGCCGCATTGGCAGCCGATAAAATGGCAGAACTGATCGGCGGAGCCGGCGAAGTGGCGGTTATCGCGCATGACCAGACCAGCCGTACCGGTATCGATCGCGTCAAGGGTTTTACCGACAGAGTCGCGGAAAAATATCCGAACGTTACGATTGTCTCCACCCAGTATGGCGGTGGGGATCATCTGAGGTCAACTGACTTGGCCAAAGCTATAATTCAGGGCAACCCTGAATTAAAGGGCTTCTTTGGCGCCAACGAGGGCTCGATCATTGGTGTCCTGAATGCCGTGAAAGAATTGGGAATGAAAGGCAAGCTTGTTGTTATCGGTTATGACTCCGGACAACAGCAGATGGAGGCCATCCGATCCGGTCTTCAAGCCGGCGCAATCACCCAGGATCCCATCGGTATTGGCTACAAGTGCGTTGAGGCTGCGTTGAAAGCCATTAATGGTGAAACACTGCCTAAGTTCATCGATACCGGTTTCCATTGGTATGACAGTACCAACATTGATGACCCGGTAATTGCGGCACTACTCTATAAATAGAAATGGCGAGCTGAACGAATAAACTAAATATTGTAATGACGAGAGGCTGTCCAAAAAGATATGAGCAGCCTCTCGTAATATAAATAGCTGTTTATCAATAAAATTAATCATTCGGAGTACACAAAGCGACCATTATTTTCATGGGCTTGTGTGTATTCAAAGTGAAATCTTTGGTGGTGAGGATGACCCTTGGATGATGTACTGCTCTTGATGGAGGGAATTGATAAATCTTTTCCCGGTGTAGATGCGCTTAAAAAATGCCGGTTTGAATTAAAGGCCGGAGAAGTGCATGCTCTGGTCGGGGAAAATGGTGCCGGAAAATCCACTTTGATGAAAGTGGTCGCCGGAGTATAT
The DNA here is from genome assembly GCA_030634675.1 of Fidelibacterota bacterium. The sequence continues at coordinate 1,507 of DAOWAH010000239.1, read as the reverse complement.
TCAAAAGACGGCGGGCGGGTTATATATAAGGGTAATGAAGTGAATATTCCCAACCCCCGGTCAGCACAGCGTCTTGGGATTAGCATGGTTCACCAGGAACTTAACCTTATGCCTCACCTGACCGTAGCTCAAAATATTTTCATAGGCCGCGAACCTGTTCGTGGAGCACGAATCATACTGGATGAAAATACCCTGAACGATAAAGCTCAGGAAATCTTCGATATGCTAAACCTGAAGCTGAATCCACGCACCAAGGTTGCGAATATGAGTGTCGCCAAGCAGCAAATAGTTGAAATTGCCAAAGCTCTTTCTTTTCAGTCCGATGTGCTGATTCTGGACGAACCTACGGCGGCATTAGCTAATGTGGAAATTATAGAGCTGTTCCGTATCATTCGCCAGCTTCGTGATAAGGGTGTGGGAATTATCTACATATCTCACAGACTGGAAGAACTCAAACAGATTTCTGACCGCATTACAGTTATGCGTGATGGTTTGTATGTAGATACTGTTCAGACACAAGGGGTCAAAATTGACCAAATAATCAAAATGATGGTTGGCCGCGTTATTTACGAATCTTCACCTGAAATTCCTGAGAATCCTAGCCAGGAAATAGTGTTGGAAGTAAAAAACCTCAATCGGGGAAATGAGATTAAAGATGTCAACTTCAATCTAAAGCGGGGTGAAATATTGGGTTTTGCCGGTTTGGTGGGCGCCGGACGTACGGAGGTGGCGCGTGCTGTATTTGGAGCGGACCCTTTCGATTCAGGGGAGATTATTGTTAGAGGCAAGAAGGTCAATATAAAAAGGCCAAGCGATGCAGTGAGCCATGATATTGGTTACTTGTCTGAAGACCGGAAGCAATATGGATTGTGCCTGGGATTGGATGTAGAGACCAATATTGCGCTTGTAATAATTAGCAAACTGACGGGTTTTTTGGGGTGGATAAAAAATATAAAAGTACACTCAATTGTGAAACACATGGTTAAAAAGTTATCTATAAAAACCCCCAGCTTGAATCAGAAGGTCGAGAATCTTTCAGGCGGTAACCAACAGAAATTGGTAGTTGGTAAATGGCTCGCCAAAGATACCGGTATTCTAATGTTCGATGAACCTACCCGCGGCATTGATGTTGGGGCAAAGAGCGAGATTTATCGATTATTGAATGACCTGGCCCATCAGGGCAAATCAATTATTATGATTTCTTCTGAGCTTCCAGAAATTCTTCGTATGAGCCATCGGGTAATGGTGATGTGTGAAGGTCGGGTTACCGGTGAACTGGACTATAAAGAAGCAACACAAGAAAGCATCATGCAATTAGCTACGCTTCGAAATGGTGGGAATGTATCAAATAACTAGGAGAATGGACAAATTTGCTTATAAAAACTGAAACTATAACTAGAGAGAAAAAAACACGGTCAGATACCATACAGAGCTTAATGGCTTTCGGGGCTTTACTCATCATTTTTATTGCTTTCTCTTTTGCATCCCCTTACTTTTTCACATTCCG
>DAOWAH010000146.1 GCA_030634675.1 Fidelibacterota bacterium | reverse complement strand
TTTCACACGATTCAAATCCCGCATTAAATCCAATACACGGGTCCGTTCGCGCAGTAAAATATCATATCGAGCCAGCAAATCCTCATGCTCTAACACCCGGGGACCAAAATACCAGAAAACAGTAATTAGTCCTGCTATAATCAAGATAACACCGGCAATTGTCCTGCGGATTGCTTTACGGGTCAGTAAAAAACTACGGTTATTATCCGAATTATCCGGAATAATCAGAATGGTATATTTTGACGCTTTCATTCCAACCTAACCAATCAGGTCTCAATTGATCGCATCAATTCCAGTAATCGATCCAGATCCTCATCCGAATAATAGGAGATAGTTATGCTACCTCCTTTTTTCCCTGTTTTCAACTTTATTTTTGTACTCAGGATCGATATCAATTCGTCTTCGACTACCCTGGCTTGTGGAGATAACCGACGGGTGACGGACTTTCTTTGGGGATCGGCGTTTCTATCGGTCATTTTTTTAACCAGCGCCTCGGTCATCCTGACGCTTAGTCCATCCCGAACAATCCGTTGCCATAATTCCAATTGCGACCGGGTAGTTTTTGACCCCAGCAAAGCTCGTCCGTGCCCAGCGCTAATTACTTGATCTCGGAGACTATGTTTGATTTTGAGGGGCAATTTCAGCAGGCGCAGGGAATTGGTTATTGTGACCCGTTTCTTTCCCACCGCTTTAGCAATGTCCTGCTGTGACAGGTCGTGTTTTCCGGACAGAACAGCGAAAGCTTCCGCTTCTTCAATCGGATTTAGATTTTCACGCTGGATATTCTCGATTAAAGCTACTTCCACCATATCCACATCATCTGTGATTTCAATGATGTAGGCCGGTATTTCTTCCAAACCAGCTAACTTGGCTGCCCGCCAGCGGCGTTCGCCGGCAATAAGCATAAATTTGCCATCCGTATCCCGAACGGTGATTGGAGTAATTACACCCTTTTGCCTAATAGAAGCTGCCAGTTCCTGCAAAGCTTCATTATCAAAATATTGACGCGGTTGCTGGGGATTGGCAGTAATCTGTTTAATAGCAATCGTCGCGACACCTGAACCACGGGATGAATCATCCCGGTGGGAAGCAATTATAGCATTCAGACCTTTACCGAGCCGTCTGACCATCCCGTTCCAGAATCTCCTCTACCAGATCGACATAATCCCTGGCACCGGTCGAATTGGCATCGTACAGTAAAACCGGTTTCCCAAAACTGGGAGCCTCTCCCAACCTGACATTGCGGTGAATAATCGTTTTAAAAATTTTATCCCTGAAATAGCCTTTTACTTCCTCTTCCACCTGTTTGGACAAGTTCAGGCGGCCATCGTACATGGTCAGCAGAACACCTTCGATGGCTAATTGTTTATTCAGGTGCTGCTGAACCAGACGGATAGTGTTTAGCAACTGTCCGAGACCTTCCAGGGCATAGTATTCACACTGGATTGGTATCAATACCGAATCGGCGGAAGTAAGGGCATTAAGCGTCAATAGTCCCAATGACGGAGGGCAGTCAATTATAATATAATCATAGCTGTCGCGGATAATATCCAGTTTCTGTTTTAACTGGTATTCCCGGGCCATTACACTGACCAATTCAATCTCAGCACCAACCAGATCCTTGGTAGACGTGATTAGATCCAGGTTGCTAAAACTGGTTCCGGTGATGGCATCGTTAACCAGCACACCACCAATCAGAACATCATAGATGGTAGCCGGGGATTCTTCGGCGAGATCCGAAACTCCCACAGTGGCATTGGCCTGGGGATCAATATCGATCAACAGGGTTTTGAATTCACTTACCGCCAGACTGATGGCAGTATTGACGGCGGTGGTGGTTTTTCCGACCCCACCTTTCTGGTTGGCAATAACAATTATTTTTGACATTGAGATAGATTTTTAAAATAAACCGAGGGCGAATTTAGGGGTTCGGCTGCTTCAAAACAAAGCAGATGACCCGGTTGCATGGGATTGATTGGATAAATATTACAGCGATTCCATTTGTCCGCAGTTTGAGGACTGTGTAGATTTCAGACCTTAAATAACCAGTTTATTTACGCTATAAAACCACGCGATGAATTGCAATCAAGGGCCGTTATACCGACCATTGACGTCAGAATCATGACGGGCATAGCTTCATTCAGAAACTTTCTCAGTAATTATCCGCTACGGATGGCAGCGGAAGACAAAATGAGCATCCGCACGATAAACCCCATATTATCCTTTTTCAACCACTTTTCACCGCCGGTCCTTGGCACCGGCCAGATCGTCCGGATCGTTCCCATGGTAAATTTCTCTATGGAACGTGATCACGATAGAAATAATCATAGGAGCCTCAAATGAAAACAATTTTAGTAACCGGAGCCGTCGGACAAATCGGATCAGAGTTAACCCTGGCACTGCGGGAACGGTATGGAAATGACAATGTGATCGCCACCGGGCATACAACCAAGCCCAGTGACGAATTGTTTGATTCGGGACCGTTCCAATTCATTAACTGTGCCGACCTAAATTCCGTAGCGGAGGTTGTGAAAAAATACAATGTAGGTACGATCCATCACTTGGCCGCTATCCTCTCAGCCGTAGCGGAAGCTAAACCGCAACTGGCTTGGGATGTAAACATTAACGGACTGTATAATGTACTCGAAGTAGCACGCGAATATGGTTGTTCGGTATTTACTCCCAGTTCCATTGGTGCCTTTGGTCCAACGACGCCCCTGGATAACACTCCTCAGGATACCATCCAGCGGCCGAACACCATGTACGGAGTTACCAAAGTAGCGGGAGAATTACTCTGTGATTATTACTTCAAACGTTACGGCGTGGATACCCGTGGCGTCCGCTACCCGGGAATTATCTCCAACGTGACTCTGCCCGGTGGCGGCACAACCGATTATGCCGTAGAAATCTACTACGAAGCAATCAAGAAAAAACATTACACCTGCAACCTGAAGGCCGACACGTTTCTGGATATGATGTATATGCCTGATGCCATCAAGGCCGCCATCGATTTAATGGAAGCCGAACCGGGTGCTTTAAAGCACCGCAACGCCTTCAATGTCTCGGCCATGAGTTTCGACCCGGAGATTATCGCTGCTTCAATCCGCAGGCACATTCCCGAATTTACCATCGATTATGATGTGGACCCGGTCAAGCAGGGAATTGCCGATAGCTGGCCCAACAATATGGACGACTCAACTGCTCGCGCTGAATGGGGCTGGCAGCCGGAATATGATCTGGAAGTCATGACCAAAGATATGCTCGAAGTATTATCTAAAAAACTGTAAGTGTTCACAGAACGCTGAAATTGGAAATTAAAAATTAGAGGAAAATGAAAAGAGTTTACGAATTAGAGGTTTACAAACTAGCGGAAAAATTATCGGATTTGGTTTGGCATGATTTTGATAGGTGAAAAAAAGTTCAACACAGTGGGTTATCAGATTATACGATCATCTAATAGTATAGCTGCTAATATTGCATAAGGATATGGACGGTATACTCCAGCTAACAGAAAAAAGTTTTCCATATTCAAGAGGATCTTTTGAAGAAACTAAATCATGGTTACGAAAACTTATTAAGAGGAAAGTTATAGATGAGGCAGATGTGTCAAAATACCAAATAGTAATTGAAAAACTTGGTCCAAAGTTGAATGCGTTTATCAATAGTACAAAAAAATAATAACACAAATTTCTAATTTCAAACTGTGAACGGTTACAAAAAACTTAAGGAGGACTAAATGTCTGTCGAACGCTTAAATACGGTATTGCAACAAGACCTGGATAACCTGAATTTAAAAGGTAGCGCCAAAGGCGCCGAAAAAGTCATAACCGGAATGAAATCGGCGGAAGGTACTAAAGGACCGCGTTACTTCATCGAGGGCTACGGCAATAAGGAATTTATTAAAATGAATTCCAACTCTTACCTCGGTATGTCGCTGCACAAGGACGTTATCGCTGCCGAAGAAGAAGCCGCACAAAAATTTGGCGCCGGACCCGGGGCGGTGCGTTTCATCAGTGGCACCTATGCACCCCATATCGCCCTGGAAAAGAAACTGGCTCAGTTTCATGATCGCGAGGCTGCCATGATATTCAGCTCGGCCTACGTAACCAGTATGGGCGTGATTGTACCCCTCACTACCAAAGAGACGGTCTTTATCAGCGATGAGTTGAATCACAACTGTATTATCCAGGCCATGCGCCTGTCACGACCGATAGCCAAAGCCATCTATAAGCATAACGATATGGCCGATCTGGAAGCTAAGATTAAAGAATCCATCGGCAAAGGTAAACGCGCACTAGTGGTCACTGATGGCATATTCAGCATGCGGGGTGATAATGTTCCGTTAGCGGAACTGGTGGCTGTTTGTAAAAAGTATGAAGACCAGTTTGAGGAAGGCCTGATCACCATCATGGATGATTCCCATGGTGTGGGTGCTTTCGGTGATACCGGTCGAGGGACTGAAGATTACTGCGACGCTCGAGTGGATATCATCATCGGGACATTGGGAAAGGCTTTTGGCATTAACGGTGGCTATGTGGTAGCTTCACCAACCATCGTTCAGTACTTGCGCGAAACCGCACCGATGTATATTTACTCCAATCCTATCACCGTATCGGAAGCTTCCGCCGCGTTGAAGTCACTGGAAATTCTTGACAGCCCGGAAGGTTTGAAGATGCTCGCGCATCTTAGAGCAATGACCCAGCGCTTCGAGAACGGTCTAAAAGCAAACGGGTATGAAACCATCGAGGGAGCGCATCCGGTGGTTCCGCTGATGGTTCGTGATACCCAACGAACATCCGAATTGGTAGCCTTCCTGACCGAGAATGGTGTTTTGGGCACCGGATTAAATTTCCCGGTTGTACCCAAAGGTGCCGAAGAGATCCGCTTTCAGGTGTCAGCCAGTCACACCGAAGCCGATATTGATTACGTACTGGGCGTTCTGAAAAACTATCAAGAGACACACTAAGCTCTGGGTATCATTAGCTGAAACATCACCCGATATTGAGAAATAAGCAATTGCTAACAGAAAGCCAGAGGCGGTATATTTCGGCCTCGTAAATTCTGTTTTATCGAAAATTAAACATGGTCTATGAATAAGAAATTAACTCCCCGATATATCCTTATCAGCGTTATACTGGTCT
>DAOWAH010000226.1 GCA_030634675.1 Fidelibacterota bacterium | reverse complement strand
TTCTCACCGTTTTCGTATTGCTCACGGGTCAAAGGACCGGGGTAATCGGACTCAGATTCAGAATAATCGAAGGTAATATCAAGTAATCCTATCTTTTCATATTCCGCTGACAAGCGAGTGTTGAATTTGTAGGTATCATAGGCATTTCGTACCATAAAGCCCTTAGTCGAATAGGCTAGAGCATTGGCATTAATTCCAAACCGACCAAACCTGGTTCCGACCCGCCCGGTAATACGCCTGGTATCAAAACTACCGCTGGTGAAATTTGCCGAGCCCGTTAAATGATCCGGCGCCTTTTTGGTCACAATATTAATTACGCCGGTAATTCCATTGGGTCCGTACAAAGCTGAAACCGGACCTTTCAGAATTTCCACTCGTTCGGCATTCTCCAGATTGATTCCTTCGAATACGGAACGTCCCATAGCTTCGTTGACCGAAATACCATCTACCAGCACTAGAATACCGCGGGTTACATAAGTATGCAAACCAACCCCGCGAAAACTTACTACATTGTGTTCGTTATGAAATTTATCTTCTGTGAATACTCCCGGTACTCTGGTCAGCACATCTTCAATATTGCGGCTGTCGCTTTTACGCAGTTCAGCTGCCTCAACCAGGTGCACTGATCCACCAATATTCTCAATTGATTTTTTCATCTTGGTGGCTGTCACAAAAATCTCTTCAGCTTCCAATACGGTGGGCTGCAACTCAAAAAACACAACTGCCGCCGACCCGCTTTTAACGGTGACTGCTACAGTTTTTTCACTGTAGCCCATCATTGTAGCCTTAACAATATATATTCCCGGATTCAACCCGGTTATATTGAACTGGCCGTTTTGGTTAGTGATATCCCCGGCAGAACTGTTTTCAATAAATACCTGAACGTTATCCAGATATTCGTCGTTATCAGCATCTGAAACATAACCCGAAACAGCTCCGGTTTCCGGTGCTGCAATTATTATTGATAAACAAAATATTACTGCAAAACGAATTTCCTTTTTGATGATACTCATGTTATCCCCTTGCTACAATTCTAATTTCTGATCATCCTTGTTTGCTGCTATCAGCCAGCAACGGTAATAATAATTCCTTCATTTCCTCTTTACTGATAAACCCCGGTATTTTGTGTACTACATACCCATCCTTATCAATAATCGCCAGTGATGGAATCCGCCGGATTCTACCGAAGTCATCAAGGATGCGTTTCAGTATTCGAGGATTACCGGTTAGCAGCGGAATATCAACACCAATCAATTCTTTGAATTGGCGGATGAATTCCACATCGCCGGAACTGATCCCGATGCCAATGGTAATCAATCCCTGATCTTCTAATTCGGTATGCAATTCACCCAGTTCCATTAATTCCGGTTTACAGGTGGCACAACAAACTGACCAGAAATTGATCAGGATGACGCTGCCTTTAAGATCATAATAGGATACGTTCTGGCCCTTGGTATTCTGCAATACCCACTCCCGTGCCAGTTGTGGTGTTTGACCAACAATGGCTCCTGCCATGAACAGGATTGTTAAAATAATTTGCTTCACTAGCTTCTCATTCCATTAGTTTATTAGACTGTTTACTTAACGATGATTTCAATATCTCGTTGTTACTTAGTTCAGAATCAATCTATGGTATATTGATTCTACAGCGTTTACGAATCGAATCTGTATTTGTGTTGATTTCCGGCAACAGCCGGTATTGGTAGGAATCCCCTGGGGGACTAATCAGACTTGGGGAGGATGGTATATTTTAAATGTGAACCCAAACTCAGTAGAAGTTAATGTCGGAGATATAAGATAATGTAATTCTTGAATACAAATATTTGATTGATGGATTTCAAAATAATAATCAGGTAACTGAAACGCTGAAAATTCCACCCGTTGCTCATGATCCTGATCGCAAAGACACAGGAGTTCACAGCCTGTTGGGGCACAGTTATCACCAGCTTCTCCATCGTCATGATTCAGATCAACGCAACCGCAAGTACAGATCGTCCCGTCTTCGGAATGATAGAGTGATATGAGCGGAATGCTCTGCAATGCCAACTGTCCACTGAAACCCAAAGCCAGTAAGGTTGCAATAATCGGTCTGGTGCGACTGAGAGGCATCAGGTCAGGTCCTGTCTCCGGAATAGAAAGATGGCGAGGGCTAACGGCAAGGCGATCCACAAAACCAGTACCCCGGAGAATAACAGCGATATTGTACCAGTGCTGCCGAAAATCTTGATCAATGTAGCACCGGCTGGACCAAATACGGTTGTTCCCCCCACACTCAATAACGACATTACCCGGACCATGTCCACCGGATTACCCAACAGGGCAAATACCAGCAAATATTGCAGCACACTTTTCTTCAGGTATAGAGTCATGGATATGATCACCAGATCATAAAACATGATGAAGAAAAACCAGACTCCCAAGGCGGTTCCCACTGCCGCCAGTTGACGTTTGAAAGCGATGGCAATTAAAAAGGCGATCGATAAAAAGCTAGCTGCCAACAGGATCGACAACCCCACCACCGCCATATAGCGGCTGGCTCCGGCCGATCCGATCACAATGGCGGAAATCACACCGGGTATCCCGAACCCGGCCACCGTAGCTGCCAGCAGGGCTACCATCAAACCACCGTATTTACCCAACAGAATCTGACTGCGGGATACCGGTTGGGTCACTAACAGTTCGAAATATTCCTTATTGGAAATGAAGCTGAATACGCCCATCAATAAAGCGAACAGCGGCACCAGGTAAGCCGTGAGATTGATGATGCTGGCGGAGGTGCGGCGAAAATCCTGAAAACCGGAATACCCGACTGTAACCATGCCGAAATAAGCCAATCCCAGGGTCAATACCGTAAACAGGATAGCAAATGACAGAACCCACTTGTTACGCAGATTCAACCGAATTTCCTGGCCGGCTATCAATCCGATTGAATTCATAAAGCCTCTTCCGTGGTGTGAGCTCCCTGCACAACCAGTCGCCCGCTGACTCCGTCATGGTTTCTTAATTCCATTGGAAACCCGGCACCCGGTTTATCAGTTACCAGTTTTAATTCCACTGGTGATTCCCCCACCACCAGTTTTACCGGTTTAATATCTTGATAACCGCGAATGATCAATTCATCGTCGCTATCCAGGTTGTAATTAAGTTTCAATAAAATAACATCGTTTTTATCAGCCAGAATTTTTGCCGGTGAAATCCCATCTGCGGCAATTTCCAGCGTGTAAATTTTATCAGGATTTTCGAAGCGAGCCCGAAACTCATTGTAGCCAAGTATTTCCCCGGAATATGATTTGGCCAAAGCCTCGGCAGTGGATCGATTGGCGAACGCCAACACACCATAATTCATGACGGTCTGGATACGGCCAACAAAGAATGTCGCTCCCGCTGCGGGGATCAATTCACCGGCATCATAATCACTCAGGTAAATTTTATCAGCTTTGGCCCGATTGACTTTCAGCTGATTGACTTTATGAATCATACAGATCGGATTGCAAAACGGATAAAACTCACCACTGGCCATAAGCCCGGCGGCCTCTTTGGGCTGATCGATAACCATATTACAGGACTGGCAATTGTCAATACCGAACGCAATTTCCGCTTCGTTGCCACCGGCACAGCCGAAAACCAGCAATCCGGCAATAATAATAATGATAAT
>DAOWAH010000291.1 GCA_030634675.1 Fidelibacterota bacterium | reverse complement strand
TCCTGAGAGTTGAGTCGCAGGCATATTGTTTAAAAATTTCTGGAGGTCCCAATGCTTTAAATTTACACGACCGCTAAATCTCTGGTTCTTTTCGAAAACTCCCTGACCGTCAAGAATCGCTTCATCCATTTCCAATTTGAAATATTCCAACTGATAATTTCCGGACTGGTTATTTATTACAAACTCTCCCGCCAAAGTATCGGTAATGGTACTAATTAATAGTTTCCCGGAATGATGGATTAGATCGGATTCGAAGTTTAATTTTGTATTGATCACCTGCCAGGGTGACTTAATGATTTTCCAAATGGAGCTATCTACAGGTACTATGAAATCATTAACGGTCAACTCTCCTTTAAAATGTGGTTCAGGTTTCATTAAACATTCTAAAGAAAGTGTAAATGCCTGACGATTATATTCTCCGGTCAATGATTTTGCTATTATTTCTTCCGGGAATATTTGTATACCAGATTTATAGATGCGCAGATTATTCTGTTGGTCATCCTGATATCTAAATCGATCAGCAAAAATAAACGAGCCATCGGATCGGTAGCGTAACCGACCAGAGAAGGTTATTTCGGCCCGTCTACCATATTCCTGGGTAGTAGAAATTTCAATTTCACCATTTAATGATAGTTTTTTTATATAGATATCCGCCTTCAGTAGCTGATGAGGGCGTTCAATTCTAATGTCCATACTATCAGTAACTGATTCAATGTCAGATACTAATGAGAAATTATTTAATTCAACTTTTCTGAAACTAAACTCTTTAAAAAACCATGGGATCGGATTAATATTAAACAACAATTCCGGCGCCAGTAAAATTTGTGATGAGTCTTTATTTGATATACTAAGGTTAGTGATTCTTGTCGTTGTTAGTAAATGTCCTGATATCGAGTCAAAATGCACTTCCCACTCATCTTGCGACTCCAGATAATTAGTGATTACACCAGTCCACATTGCCGGTGTCAACACATACAGGACCGCAACCACCAGAAAGATAGTTACTAAAAAGAAAACAGGAATTGCAATTTTTACGTACTTTTTCACCGGTTACAGGAGCAATGAAATTAACTTGCTTTAGTTCCAAATACAAAAAAAGCGGGATCGATCCCGCTTTTTTTTAAGATTGGTTAATATTAATCAACTACTTCAAAATCAGCATCTTCGATTTCGCCGTCACCTTTTTTGGATTTTTTATCCTTGGGGGCTTCCGCCTGCGCTTCGGGTTCCGGCGCTGCCTGATCTTTGGTAGCTTCATACATCTTCGACGACAATTCACTCCAGGTCTTGGTGAGATCATCCAAAGCCTGCTTGATGTCATCTTTATTCGAACCGGCATTAGCTTTTTTCAACGCTTCAACCTTTTCTTCCAGCGTCTTTTTGTCCTCATCATTCAGTTTATCGCCTAGTTCGGTAATATTTTTTTCCGTCTGATATACCATCTGGTCGGCCTGGTTCCGCAGATCGATCTCTTCGCGTTTGGTTTTATCTTCGGCCTCATGCTTCTGGGCATCATTGACCATTTTATCGATCTCCGGATCGCTCAGGCCGCTGGAAGCTTCAATCCGGATACTCTGTTCTTTACCGGTGGCTTTATCTTTGGCATTCACATTCAGAATACCATTCGCATCAATATCAAAAGTCACTTCGATTTGGGGAATACCACGTGGCGCCGGTGGAATACCATCGAGATGGAATCGACCGATTGTTTTATTATCAACCGCCAATTCACGTTCCCCTTGCAACACATGGATTTCCACAGTCGTTTGACTATCAGCGGCAGTACTGAATATTTGTGTTTTTTTACTTGGAATCGTTGTATTACGCTCAATAAGTCTGGTACAAACTCCGCCGAGAGTTTCTAATCCCAAAGACAAAGGTGTTACATCAAGTAATAAAATGTCATCAACCTCACCTGCCAGAACACCACCCTGAATAGCGGCACCCAGCGCAACTACTTCATCCGGATTTACACTACGGTTAGGCTCTTTACCAAATATCTCCTTTACTTTTTCCTGTACCATTGGAATACGGGTGGAGCCGCCAACCAGAATTACTTCATCAATCTCAGAAGCACTCACACCGGCATCCTTAATAGCTTTCTGACATGGTATTATCGTCCGTTCAACCAGGTGCCGTACCAATTCCTCAAATTTGGCACGGGTGAGACTTAGATTTAAGTGTTTAGGACCGGAAGCATCAGCCGTTATAAATGGTAAATTGATTTCAGTCTGCTTGGAGCTCGACAATTCTTTCTTGGCGCTTTCACCAGCTTCCTTCAATCGTTGCAAGGCCATGGGATCTTTCCGCAAATCGATGCCATCGCTTTTCTTGAATTCATCGGCAATCCAGTCAATCATAACCTGATCAAAATCATCCCCACCCAAATGGGTATCGCCATTGGTCGATTTGACTTCAAAGACTCCATCACCCAATTCAAGAATGGAAATATCGAAGGTACCTCCACCCAGATCAAAAACAGCTATTTTCTCATCATGTTTTTTGTCAAGTCCGTAACTCAATGAGGCTGCCGTTGGTTCGTTGATAATCCGTCGAACATTTAATCCGGCAATTTTCCCGGCATCCTTGGTAGCCTGGCGTTGAGAATCGTTGAAATAAGCCGGTACGGTTATGACCGCATCGGTTACTTTTGATCCTAAATGTTCTTCAGCCATCTGCTTTAATCTTTGCAGAATCATGGCACTGATCTCCGGGGGAGTATACTTTTTACCGCCCGCTTCCACCCCTACATTAGCACCAGCTTGTTTCTTCACTTTGTAAGGTACTTCCTCGATTTCAGTACCAACTTCACTAAAGGAGCGACCCATAAAGCGTTTAATCGAAAAAATCGTATTTTGTGAATTAGTAACCGCCTGTCGTTTGGCCGGTTGGCCGACCAAGCGTTCATCATTCTTCGTAAAAGCGACC
>DAOWAH010000287.1 GCA_030634675.1 Fidelibacterota bacterium | reverse complement strand
CGATAATTGATCACAGCATCGATGCCCAGTTCTTCCACCACCGGTTTTTTGGCATCACTCCCCACCGTACCGAATACTTTACAGCCATAAGCCTTAACCATTTGAACCGCAGCGGTACCAACACCACCGGCCGCAGCCTGGATCAGGACCGTATCGGTAGGCTTTAAGCGCGCCATTTCAAACAAAGCAACCCAAGCAGTCATATACTGGACTGCGAAAGCAGCGTTTTCTTCAGCCGTAAAATCGCGGAGAGCTGGTAAAGCCTGATCCTGAGATACAACAATTTGTTCAGCGTAGGCGCCATATTGAGTAGCAACAATAATTGGTTCACCAATTTTCCAGTCGCTGACGCCGGGTCCGATTGCGTCAATCTTACCAAACGCTTCCATACCCAGTACATAAGGCAACTTTGGCGCCCAGCCGTATAATCCTTTCCGGGATTGAATCTCAGCAAAATTCAACCCGATTGTCCGGGTCTTGATTCGTACTTCCCCTTTTCCCGGTTCAGGTTCTTTGATATCACTGATAATTAAATTATCAACACCACCGTGCTTGATCAACTTAATAGCCTTCATACGAAACACTCATCCTTGGGAGTTAATGAATTTATGTTGCACATGATCAGAATTTTTCCTGATCCAGTTATAGACGATGTTTCCCTTATCGTGGATAAATCTAATATCAACATTTTGATCATTCGGTTCTGAATCCAGCCGGCCTTGTATAAAGCAATAGTCCGTTGGTGCCATCGAATCATCAGTCACCACCAGAATATCATCCTTGAATTGATTCAGGAATTTTTGGCGCTCGGTAAATGCCCGGCAGAAGACCATATCGGATTTTGCCCTGGCGGCCATTTCATAATGTTGCTTCGCACTGAATGAATTCATCTGCTGAGTTATTCGAACTGTCATTTCGTGACTGTTGCCGTTTAGAAAATTCACAACCATTGTCACAAGCTGGCCGTATCCAGTCGTATTAATCTTCCCGATACAGGGTCCCCGGCATAATCCAATCTCCAAATCAGCACAAACCCGGCCAGGGTTTTTCTCAAGGCATGATCTGAATTGAAAATATTTCACAAGCAGCAATTTTATATCTTCAGCCAGATACTTATCACGGTAGGGTCCGAAAAATTGTCCCCGGGATAGGTCCGGCTGGTGTACAATATGCAGTGCCGGATAGTCTTCCGGACTTAAATGCAAAAAACAATAGTCATTGAATTCTCTTTGACGGATATTGTACTCCGGTAATTCTTGTTTAATCAAGCGATCTTCAGCCAGTAAAGCCATTAATTCGTTGTCAAATATTTTCCAGCCAATATTTCTTGCTATACCCAGCATTTTCAGAATTCGTGGTTCAGTTTTGAATATTTTACCATTCAAATAGCTGGACAGGCGCTGCCGTAAATTTACTGATTTACCAACGTAAAGTATTTTCCCAGCTTGATCTAAGAACCAGTAAATACCAATAGCATTAGGAGCAGATTTGACCCTGCGAGTCAGTTTGCCAGATTTATTAATTATGTTTCTTTGCATCGTCAGAAATGAAGTATTGCCGAGTATCCAGATCGTATTCAAACAAACGCAACCGTTTTATCTTCTTAGGGGATCGATACGAATTATGTATGACTTCGACCGTCATGCTGGCTGGAAACAGTGATCTGATTTCAGCCGCGCTTAACCAGGTAATTCGATCCGTTTGGTCTGAATTCGGAAAAATTATCCGCACAACCGAATCAGGATGTAATTCTGCTCCGGCGGACCTGAGCCAGGCAGAAATTTCACCGACAGTAGTAAGTCGCTCCAGTATTTTTATTTCACGCATTGGACGAGTAGGGAGAGCTTCAAAACGGATCGTCTTCAATTGCCATGTATTCGATGCTTCCCTATCAAATTCGAGCCAGCAAAATCCCTTAACTTCATTTTGTTCAGCAATGGATGTCCGTTCGGTTGATCCGCAATAAAGAACCGGGGTACCGGCCCTGGTCTTTAATTGTTGATAGCGGTGAATATGTCCTGAAAGGTAAATCTGATAATCCGGTGGCAAATCAGTCAATCCAATGACATCAGGACCATTTCTGAAAGTATAATTCTGACGTCCTACCTGGGCTCCGACAATCGCCTGATGCAGGCAACAGATCGAAATATCGGCTGCTTTAAGCCCCTGCCGGGCAGATTTCAACAATTCTTTAATTTTACCGGAAACATTATTGCGGATGAAAGGAATTCCAGTGACAGAGATACTTGCTCCATTTTTTGAAAAACAAAAAGTTCGAGGACGATCAAAGACGCAAATTTCGCCCTGTTCCAGGACCGACTGGTCACATAATCGTGCTAATTCATGGTTCCCTGGTACGATACAGATTGGTATTCCACCAGCAACCGTTTCGATTAGTGGTCCATAAGTCATTTCAATGATACGATCGGGAATTTTACTTCGGAAAAATAAATCCCCACCGTGGATAATCAGGTCCGTTCTGACTTCGGTAGCACGTTTCAATACGTGCCGGAAATTCTTGAAAAAATCCGGTCCCCGGCGGCGTCTTTCGAGCCGCGGACGCAGGGGATAATCAAATCCCAGATGAGTATCGGAGAAAAAAAGAATTCTGATCATGAAGGTGATTTGTAATGATCCGGCTAACGCCTTACAATCTGGATTGAATATACCACTGATCAGATGTTCGAGTCTAAAAATGGGACAACTAATTAAGGAGAAAACGGTCTAAACGAATATTAAACCTATTTAGGACAGGAGCAAGCATGTCAAATAACAAATTTTTACTATTTCTAATACTGATAGTCGGTTTATATGGTCAGTCAGGCCACACCGGATTAGTAACAGAGGAGCGCGCGGTGTCCGAATTCAATGCCGTAAAGCTTCGCGGTACTGGGACAGTATACCTCAGTCAGGGTAATGAAGAAACATTAACGATAGAAGCAGCTGAAGATATACTGCCT
>DAOWAH010000172.1 GCA_030634675.1 Fidelibacterota bacterium | reverse complement strand
GATCACACCACCATTCTACACGCCTGCCGCACAATCGCGAAACGCAAGAAAAAAGAACCGCGGATCAAACAACTGGTAACCAAACTACAGCAGGAACTAACCTTTCCCTTGACTTAATTGCTTTTTCCGGTGTACTATTTCTGTACGCCATGTTCCTGACCAAGAAACAGACCGAGATTCTACTCTATCTGAAAACCTATATTAGCGACAGCGGATTTTCGCCCACCTTCGATGAAATAGCCCTTCATTTCGGTTTCAAATCCAAGGGAACCGTATATAAACATATTAAAGCGCTTAAAGTAAAGGGCGCTATATCACAAGCCTGGAACCGGGTGCGCGGGATTGAAATTGTCGACGATGAACCTCAAAACACCCTGCCAGTTTTAGGAATTGTAGCGGCCGGCCAGCCGATCGCTGCCATTGAAAACCCGGAACAGATTCATGTCCCCCCGGAATTTATATCCCAAGGCGAACACTATGTATTGAAAGTCAGTGGGGAATCCATGGTTGATCAACATATCGCCGATGGCGACCTGGTGATAGTGAACCGTTATCGCACTCCCCGGGATGGGGACACGGTGGTGGCCCTGATCGACAATAGCGACGCAACCATTAAAACATTGTACCGCCGTGAGGAACTAGTGGAACTGCGTCCCGCCAACAAGGTAATGGAGCCCCAGGTGTATAATCGGGAGCGGGTTACATTAAATGGCGTTGTTGTAGGGGTTTTACGCAAGTACTGAAATTGTGCACCTGGCTCATAGCGCTTCCCATTGATTTAGGGCTTTAATCGAAAGAATTCCTCGGTGCTTGCCCCAGGGTTAATAAAAAATACGTTTTACATCCGGCCATACAAAACCTCTCTGAGAACCCCAAAAAAAAATACTTGAACGTACGGATATGAAAGTCCCGAAAGGTCGGCAGATCGCAGTGCTTAATAAACGCACCAGAGGACTTACGGCCGTAACCCAGAATCATGGCATAAGCACAATATTTATCCACGCCACACTCGGGCCCGTCAACCTGGAACTCCCAAAAATCCACTTGGGACTGATATCGCAACTCCGCCCCAAACAGGATATATGAGATCTGTTGCTTCTGTTCCTTGATGGAATGTATCTTTCGTTTTACAATCTCGTAAATCCCAAAGGCACCCGACAGTCATAAACCCACACCGCCGAATACTCCCGAACCTATTCTATCCAAGCCTGGACCGGATCCGGATACTTCTGTACGGTCTGGCGATGAATACCCAGCTTCCTGGCAATCCGCATTTGCGATAGACCCTGTCACTTTAAAGAATGAATATTCATCACATCTCCCAGTTTCTTCATAGCTACCTCGAGAGCTGTTAACAAATCTAACCATCAAAGGAAACAATTGATTTCTATTCTATTGGAGGTGGTACATTTTTTAATGACCATTAACAATGCCTTTTTAGGGGAATCCGGGGAATTACAAACGACTTGACACAAGCAACGATATAGATGTACAATTACAATGAGCGATTCTGTATTAATCAGTATCTAATCTGTAAATAAAGTAATTAAGGAGAGAATCATGCAAAGAGGAAGTGTAAATAAAGTCATCCTGGTTGGACATTTGGGCGGTGTACCCGAAAGTCGCTATACACCCTCAGGAAGCGCTGTAACGAATATTACTATGGCTACCAATGAGTCATGGCGCAAAAGTGATGGTGAAACCGAAGAGCATACCGAGTGGCATCGTTGTGTACTGTGGGGCAAACTGGCTGAACGGGCCAAAGAATATTTGAAAAAGGGACAGATGATCTATCTGGAAGGCCGCCTTAGGACGCGCAACTGGGAAGATAAAGATGGGGTTAAGCGTTACACAACGGAAGTAATTGCCGATAATTTTACAATGCTGGGGCGTAAAGGCGTTGAAGATCAGGCAGATAATGATGCACCATCGGACAACGACGATGATGATCTGCCTTTTTGATTAAATAAAGTTATGGTATCTGAAGCAGGGGGCAGTAACGCTCCCTGCTTTTTTATTTATCAGAGAGAAAAATAAAGTGGCACATATCACTCTAAAAGGCCTTGTGTGTCAATTACCCTTTTATTTTAAAAATAACAGTGGTATCTTCATCAGGTTTTTAGTTTGCGCGGTGCCAGCCGCAACACAATTCAAGGAGCGATAATGAAGAGTGTCATCAAAATTTTTTCTTGCCTGGCATTAACAACAACACTGTTTTGCCAGACATTTGAAGCCGATGGTCAATTCAATCAGTTTGTTACCTATTATCTGACATCGGTGGACCTGGAAACGGGTGAAACCGACTTTCAGTTATTTAATTATACCTTAAGTTGTCCGGATTGTCCCACAGATGCCACCGGTCGTTATATCACCCCGATTGAGGTATCGATAGACTTCTCGATTCATATCCAATCGCCGGCCCTGGGTCTTGATGAGGAAATCGCTCATCTTGCCACCCGAGAACCGTTTTTAATGTATGCTCCGGTCAATCTGGACAACCGTGATTTTACAATTGACGCACTGGAAATAAGGGATATTTACGGAGATGAAATTTCCATAAAAATCGATAATGAGGAAGTGAAAGACGCTGATGAGTTGCAGCTTATTTTCCAGGATATCCTTACTTTTGGCCAACTGCCGGATGGCATATACAGCTTTTTTATGGATATTGAAGCTAATTTGCAGGGCTCTACTGACATGGTTGTTAACTGTACAGATGATTGCCAGACAATTCTGAATGTTATTAATCCGGTTTCCTTAGAACTGGTTATGGGCAGCCCCGGCGGACCTTGGGGCGATCTGGAGAATAATGCCGTTTATACTACCTACCCGGTTTTTAACTGGGAATCGGATTTACTGCCGCTACCGGTACTGGACAATTGTTTCGAGTGCGGTTTTTATATCCGGGTGGCAGAGTTCCGGGCCGATGACCATACCTCGATCGACGATGCAATCGAAGATCTGACTACCCTGCCAGTCGACCAGACACTCGGTTGGCATTATGTCGGCAACCAGTTGGACATGATGTATCCTCCTACCGGGGCGATCGAATTATATCCCGGCGGGATTTACGTTTATCAGGTCCAGAAGCGTGTATCCACCACCACCGGCCTGGAAGAACTGGAAAGCCCGGTATATGTGTTCAGTGTTTTCAACGCGGAAAGCGGGAGCAACAGTTTTAATGAATATTTAAAAACAATTATTACTGAGGATATATATGATGGTTTGTTCGACCCCGGTGGTCCTTTATCAGGCTATAACGCTACGGGTAACGTCACCTTGGATGGGGAGATCGTTGAAGAAACGGAATTGATACAGTTGAAGGATCAATTTGAAGATGGGACCCTGACCCTAATAAACCTGGAGGCCGAGTGATGGTTAAAGCAAGTATAAAATTGCTGGGTCTGTTGGCAATTCTTTCGGCGGGCTTTTCGGCTGACAAACTGGCGGTTACCACCAAGAAACAAGGGCAGGTGGATCTCACCAGTGCGGAAACAGAGAAGAAGTCGGAATTGAAAAAAGGTGCCCTGTTATATGATCAGGACCGCATAAATACTGGAAAGGACGGCTCGGCCCTGCTCCTGTTCCTGGATGATAAATCCCAGTTAAAGTTGAAAAGCGATACGGAAGTCATTATTTCCGGTTCACGCGGCAGTTCGGGGATATCAAAGCGTATTAGCATGAACCAAGGTGTTTTGAAAGCATCGATTGCCACCCAGCGCCGTGGTGAATTTATTATCACCACCCCCACCTCGGTAGCGTCGGTGAAAGGAACGGAATTCTGGATAATTTCCATTCCCGATTCCGGTGATATTATCGTCAGCAACAGCGGTACGATTGAACTGGTGAATACGGTAACCGGTGAAGTTATCACCGTTCCGGCCGGTGTGATTGTGGAATCAACCGCCGATGGCGAGATGAATATACTGGAAACGATCAAAATTTCCGGTGACGCGACCTCGGAACTGTCCGGCGATCAATTCAGTCTCCAGAATATTCAGATGATTGAAGGAGAAGTTGATCCCAGCTCTATTTCCGGTTCCGTTACTGTAACAAGCAGCACTGTTTTTGAAGGCGGCAATATTATTGCCGGCGCACAGGTAACGGCCCGCGGTGCCTTTGATTCTCAAACCGGGAATACTATTGCAACACTGATAGAGGTTGCCACACCACTTCAGATTGAAGGTGTGGCCACTAGTGCTGTTTCAGCCGGACAATTCAGTATTGGAGAAGTATCCATTATCCAAGGTGAGGCTGAAACGCTGCCAGGAATTGTGCGCATAACCGATAATACGGTTACAGAAGGCGATGAAATTGATGTTGACGCAATCGTTACGGTAACCGGTTATCATAATGAAGAGACCGGTGTTATCAGTGCGAGTACTATCTCAGTTACCGCGCAGGTACAAGTAAATATTGTAACGGTTTCCGGCACAGCGCAATCCGGAATTGCAAACAATCAGTTTGCTATCACCGGTGTTACCATAATAGACGGTAATCTGGAATCTGCTGACCTGTCCGGGATAATTATAACTTCAGCTAATACCGAGTTTACCGGTAGTGTTGTTGATTCAGG
>DAOWAH010000224.1 GCA_030634675.1 Fidelibacterota bacterium | reverse complement strand
GTATGATCGTCTACGGAGGCGATAGCAATGTGGGATATTGCGAAGGTGTGCTTGACGATCTCTGGGTGTTGGAGAATGCAAACGGAACAGGCACTCCGAACTGGATCCAGCTTTCACCTACTGGTGACCTGCCGCCAGCTCGCCGCAGCGTCAGCGCTGTATATGACCCGGCGAACAACCGCATGATCCTGATTGGAGGGCAGGCCTCGAGTTGCGGATCTCCAGATTCTAATATCGTCTGGGTTTTGGAGAATGCGAACGGACTGGGTGGCACCCCGAACTGGATCATGCTTTCCCCGACTGGTACCGTGCCCTCCCCAGCAGGTGAAACCGCAGTCTATGATGAAATCAACAACCGGATGATCGTACTTCAGAGTTCAGGCGAGAGCCCCCCATATCCCAAGGTCTGGGTGCTGGAGAATGCGAACGGGCAGGGGGGGACCCCGAACTGGATTTCACTTTCCCCCACCGGCAGTCTTCCACCCTCTTATTTCGGATCCGTTGTTTATGACTCGGCGGCTAACCAGATGATTATGTTCAGTGGTATCCTGACGAGTGATGACGTTTGGGTGCTGGAGAATGCCAACGGGCTTGGAGGAACACCCAACTGGGTACTGTTAAGCCTCAGTGGAGGACCGCCGCTTGCACGAGATGGACACAGCACCATTTTCGACCAGGCATCAAACCGTATGATCGTGTTTGGGGGAAGGATTAACGGAACAACATCTGAGGTCACCAACGACGTTTGGGTACTTGATCAGGTAGCTACTCCAACAAACCTCACCACCACCCCTGGCAACCAGCAGATCACCCTGCGTTGGAATGCAAACAATGAATCTGACCTTGCCAAATACCGCATTTATCGCGACACATCCTCTCCAGCATCTACATTGATCGACAGCGTCGTTGGAGCTCCACCTGATACCTTCTATATCAATACTGGCTTAACGAATGGGCAATTCTATTATTATAGGATTACAGCGGTCGATAATGCCGGAAACGAGAGTGGGTATTCCAGTGAGGTGAGTTCAGCGCCTGTAGTAACCGCCATCGTCTGGCACGTTGCAACCAATGGTAATGACACCAATAACGGGAGTATCTCTTCGCCCTTGCGCACTATCCAAACTGCCTTAAACCAAGCCAACGATGGGGATACTATTAAAGTCGCGGTTGGCACTTACAGTGAGGGGTTGATTTCCCAATCCCAGGTGGTCTTATTTGGTGGTTACTCCATCACCTTTACCGAGGCCGAACGGGATATCATTGCTAACAAGACCACGCTCCAGGCAGTTGGCACGACGATGCTGGTGGATAATTATGGCCTGGATATTGACGGGTTTGTCTTTGACGGCGGAACGAATATCGCTGAAATAGCATTGGACTTGCGACAGCCCGCAACCATTACTCACAATGTGATATTAAATGTGAGAACAACCTTTGCAAAAGGTATTTACATTACCGGAGCAGTAAATCTAATCAATAATACGATTTATGATACCTACTATGGTGTTTGGCTTGACTTTAGTGCAGTGGGTAGTGTTATCAAGAATAACATTATATCAAATAACAATTATGCTTTTTATAATAATGCCGCCAACGGTCTTACATCATACAATGACCTGTTTGGTAATTCTTACGGTAATTACAGCAGTGGAGCGATTTATAGTGATCCTGGTATCGGTGAGATCTCATTGGACCCACTCTACCGGGATGCAGCCAGTGGAGACTTCCGTTTGCAGGTTTCTTCCCCCTGCATTGATGCGGGTGATCCTGCCAGCAATCTTGATCCTGACGGTACGCGGGCAGATATGGGCGCCTTTTATTTCATAGATCTTCCCCCGGAAATTCCCACTGGTCTGACTGCGGAGGCGGCCAATTCCAGCATTAAATTAACTTGGAACGCCAATTCTGAATCCGATTTAGCGAAATATCGTATCTATCGTGATATATCCTCACCAGCTACTATTTTAATTGACAGTGTTGTTGGTTCACCACCTGATACATTTTATACTGACACCGGTTTGACCAATGACCAGACTTATTATTACCGGATCACCGCCCTTGACCAGGGTGCCAATGAAAGTGGTTTTTCAGCGGAAGTAACCGTCATACCGGATACGATTCTATATACGGTAAAAACGGATGGCTCAGGAGATTTTACTACGATTCAATTGGCAATCAATGCCACGAACAACGGCGACACCGTCCTAGTCCACCCCAGCACTTATGTTGAGAACATCAACTTCAACGGGAAGAATATTGTGGTAGGGTCGCTGTTTTTGACGACACAAGATATTTCATATATCTCATCGACGATTATTGATGGAAATCAGGCGGGGAGCGTGGTTACTATGGATGGAAATAATACACAGACTATTATCGGGTTTTCTATAATTAACGGTAACTCTTGGGGCGATTATTCTCGCTCTGGCGGAGGTATAAAAATATCGGGTTCACCATCCATAAAAAATCTAATAATCATGAATAACATTGCCGAAGATGGAAGTGGAAACATGGGTGAGGGTGGTGGTATATATATGGTAAATGCTTCACCTAAAATAGACAATGTAGTTATTATAAACAATTCGGCCATGGAAGGTTCAGCAATTTGCTGTAATCAAGAATCGATGCCTGTGATAAACAATATATTAGTATATAATAATTCGAGCACTGGAGGGGGGACGTTATCCTTTGCCTACTTAAATCAAGTTGAATTGACAAATGCTACAATAGTAGATAATAATATCACATCGGGGGCAATCATAAATGTTTCCAATTCATCTCTTGAAGTTGTGAATTCTATAGTTAGAAACAATTTATTTACTACTTTCAAGTTTGAACAGACAGTAGCGGGAGATTTTGGCATAAACTGTAGTTATTCCAATATAAATGAAATCATAGCTGGCGAAGGAAATATAAATACTGATCCATTATTTGTAGATGCCTCTGGATATAATTATCGCCTTAGTGACTATTCACCGTGCATTGGTGCTGGTACAATCACTGGCGTCCCAACTACAGATATTGAAGGTAATCCCCGCCCCAATCCGGCTGGCTCCAACCCGGATATTGGTGCCTACGAAAATCCACTGGCCGAACCGCTGCATAATTCTTTCATTCATGTAGCTACAACTGGGAATGACGCAGGATCGGTAGGTTTGGAATCAGCTCCATTTAGATATATTCAATCAGCGATTGATGCAGCAGTGGATGGAGATACTATCCTGGTGCATGAAGGAACATATGTAGAAAATATTAATTTCAATGAGAAAAGCATTGTTGTTGGATCAGAAATTCTTTTGGATGCTGATACGAGCCATATTTCTAATACAATTATTGATGGGGATCAATATGATAGTGTAGTGATCATGAATTATGATGGTTGGGGAACTGCAGGATTAATTGGTTTCACTATCAGAAATGGTAAAGCAAAACCCTGGGAATCTGGTTCCAATGAAAATCCCGGCGGTGGCGGCATCAAAATAGTTGGCCCGGGGAAGAATTTTTTACAAGTCACCTTAAAATGGTTAATTATTGAGAATAATTATGTACCTGATCCGACTGATCCGGAATATACCTCATATTATGGTGCAGGATTATTATTGCAATCCGTAGATATTACAATATTAAACTCAATTATTCAGGATCACCCGATTTCAGGGACGTGTTTTATTAGTCCACGTGAT
>DAOWAH010000300.1 GCA_030634675.1 Fidelibacterota bacterium | reverse complement strand
TACCTGCAAAGTGCCATCACCAGTATTGGCTGCCGCCTCCTGAAAACCCAGGCTCCCCTCAAAGATGCCGCTGTTGATACTAGTCTCCGTCAAGGTTAAAGTCTCACCAACGGTCTCGGTCTCACTGGTAATGGTTACATCAATACTCTCAGCCGTACCACCATCTCCATTGGCATCTGCATCCGCTACACGTACGTACAGTATATCTCCCGACTCGTAGTTCAATACCTCAACTCCTGAAGCGTCTATTAAAGAAAGTGTGGCAGTAACGCTGGCAAGAAGATTAGTTGAGAGTAATAATACCACAGTAAGAAAATTCATTGCTCTAGACATTTTTCCTCCAATTCAAAGTATCAAACTACGCTATTTTGATAATGTACTAACGGGAAACAAATTGTTATACTCTTCAGAAAGTCACGCAATGCGGTAGTCTGTTAAAACAGTTTCATTTTCATACATCATTTAACTGCTGCAAATTCACGGATTCTTATTGTGATTAAACCCTATCCAAATGATAATTTATAATTAATTTATATTACACACCATATATTAATGACACAATTAGACATGAGAACAGATCGCCTTTTTCGCGTTAAATGTATCGACTGATTTTATTGGTTATTCTGATCAATCTGACTAATTTTCCCAACGTTGAACCAACATGAATGGTTATTATAACCAATACAATTTCTATTTATTGAACCCAGATCAATTAAATACTAACAAAAAAACAGGATAGAGGTTTGCATATGGATTTCTTGAAGGAATTGGGAATTGAAAAAAACAATTTCGGCTCGTGCGGTGGGCCAGGGAAGTGGAATCGGACGACATCGGCCGGTAAAATTGATTGGATCAATCCGGCTACTGGAGAAGTGATTGCAACGGTTAATAAGTGTTCCGAGGCTGATTACGAATCTATTGTCCACCAATCTGTAACCGCCTTTGAAGAATGGCGGATGATACCAGCGCCTAAGCGCGGTGAATTGGTCCGATTGATGGCTAACGCACTACGGGAAAAAAAAGATGCGCTAGGCAGCCTGGTCACCCTTGAAATGGGTAAGATCAAGGCCGAAGGTGACGGTGAAGTACAGGAAATGATCGATATCGCTGATTTTGCGGTTGGTCTTTCCCGGCAGCTTTACGGTTTAACAATGCATTCTGAACGCCCCCTCCATCGCATGTATGAGCAATGGCATCCGTTAGGACCAATCGGAGTAATATCCGCATTCAATTTTCCCGTTGCAGTCTGGGCCTGGAATGCCTTCATAGCCGCTATCTGTGGTGATACAACAATCTGGAAACCTTCCTCTACAACTCCGCTGACAGGAATAGCCGTCCAGCATATCTGTAACGAAGTATGCGCAGCACATGGTTATCCGTCAGTATTTCAACTGCTGATCGGATCAGGTTCAACGATTGGGGAAAAGTTAATTCACGATAAGCGCATACCTTTGATCTCAGCCACCGGTTCGACTCCAATGGGGAAACGCATCGGTAAAGTGGTTGGTGCCCGTCTCGGTAAGACCATCCTGGAATTGGGTGGCAATAATGCGATCATTGTTGATGAAAACGCCGACCTGAAAATGCTGATTCCAGCCATTGTTTTCGGCGCGGTCGGGACTGCCGGACAGCGCTGTACATCCACCCGCCGGATTTTATTGCCGAAAAGTATTTTTAACCAGGTTGCGGACCGCTTGATCAATGCCTACAAACAGGTCCGTATCGGCGATCCGCTGGATCCTGATACATTGATGGGTCCGGTGATTGACCAGGCCTGTATCGAGACCTACAACCTGGCACTGGACCGGATTGTACAAGAAGGTGGGGAAATCCTTTATGGGGGAAAGGTATTAGACGGACCCGGTACTTATATTCAACCGACGCTCGCCAAAGCCAAGAATGAATATAAGATTGTTCAGGAAGAGACTTTTGCGCCGATTCTGTACCTGATTGAATATGCTGATATTGATGATGCCATCAAACAGCATAATGATGTGCCTCAGGGATTATCCAGCGCCATATTCACCGATTCAATGCGTAATGCTGAGAAATTTCTGGCTCATTCGGGCAGTGACTGCGGGATTGCTAACGTCAATATTGGTACTTCCGGAGCAGAGATTGGCGGCGCTTTCGGTGGTGAGAAAGAGACCGGTGGTGGACGTGAAGCAGGATCCGATGCCTGGAAAGCATATATGCGCAGGCAGACCAACACGATCAACTGGAGCACCGAATTGCCCCTGGCTCAGGGGATCAAATTCGGCGATTTTTGAGCGATCTGAGTAATATACAGAAAAAGGCTGTCCTGATGGATGGCCTTTTTTATTTTGACTATAATATTGAAAAAGAACTGTTTAAATTGTAGCTTCCGGCACCGATCATTCAGCGAATTCCAGACAGATTAAATAATGCTAGCAGGGGATGAGAAAATATCAGCACCGATCATAAGGTGAATCTTATGAACAACAAAGTAACTAATATTATTTTAGTAAAAGCTTATTATGGTGCGATTAATTAATAAGTATCCTCGACTCTGGTCTGTCTATGCACGTCACCTAATAATTCTGGCATTTATCCTAATTAATTTGAATGCTCGGGCCGATGATCTGGCAATTATGTTATTTGACTTTAAGGGTATGGACAAAATTGAGATCACCGATTTCGATCCGGTTCAATCGGTTATTACTGATGATTTATATCGTTCCATGGACTGCGAGGTAGTGAGCGGCCCAGAGCTAGAGGATCTTCTGGCACAGTCTGGATTAACTCCCTGTGATGGAATCAACTGCTTATCCAATATCGGG
>DAOWAH010000262.1 GCA_030634675.1 Fidelibacterota bacterium | reverse complement strand
GGTATGGCAGCTACTGGACAGGAAGCATGCTTCAGAATGCGCATCACAGTTTCACCGGGCTTGGAAGTCGTCTCAAAATGGAAAAAGGTTTTAATACCAATATAGATCAGGTCCGCAAAATTGGCTTCCTTGACAATTTCCTCAAAGGGCACACCTTCATGGGAACGGACTTCATAATTTATGCCGTAGGTATTGCACATAGATTTAAAATTGCCGATAAAGGTGGCCATTTTAGTACGGCAATCCTCAATCATGGTTTCCTCTGCTTTATGGGCGTAATAACTGGCTCCCGGAGCTGCGCCTATTTCCTGCTTGCTGATACCGGGAAGATCGATCACACCCACACCTACAACTGTGGCGCCGGTCATTTTTGCCCGTTGACAAGCGAGTTTGATTGCTGTCTTGGAATAATTTGAACCGTCAATTCCAACTACAATTCTTCTAACCATTCTTACTCCTAATTGTCCTTAATTTCCCAATAATAATAGCGAATTTTACGGAAGATCATCATAGCGTTCATTAAAAACGTAATTTCATTTGTAACATTTTCCTTCGCTGGTTATCAAACTATGCAAAATGATTGAAATACTATGGTAAAAATTTACACGCTTACAAATTGTCCCTTCTGCCAGGCAGCTAAACAATTTCTGAATAATCGCCAGCAGGAGTTTGAAGAAATCAATATCGAAAAACAAAATATCAGTCGTGAAAAATTAATAGAATTAACCGGAGGACGCACTGTACCACAAATTATAATTGATGGAAAATCGATCGGTGGATTCGATAATTTGATGGCTCTGGACCAAGCCGGTAAATTGCCGTTTTAAATAGACGATTATTTGATTACAGTTATAATCTTACCGGTCTGTTTTCGTTCACCGCTGGCAGAGATGATATAAGTGCCGGAGGGTACCGGTATTCCTGATCCGGATCGCCCATTCCATTGGAATCTGGGCGTACCAAAATTAACAAAACCATCCTTGAGGGTTATAATCTCACGACCGAGCAGATCATAAATACTGATTCGTATTTTCTGTGAATAGCGATTAAGAATTTGAATTGTCAGACTATCATTTTTAGTCTGGTAGAAAGGGTTGGGGTAGATTTCAGCAATTTCAAAATCGCTTGGTATTTTAAATTTACCGGAATCACCTGCCTGGAAGAACAGTTTAAAATCCCAATCCGGTGCTGTTGTATCCTGGCTTACTACGGCCAGATGGATAGAATAATAATCAGCCGGTATATTGATTAAAACTCCGCTTTCCACTTCGTAGCTGCCGTTATAATTTTCCAAAATTGCTATCAGATTTAAATCGCCGGCTGGTCCGCTTTGGTTGATCAAGGATACCAGAACCGGTGAAAAGGTATTGATTTTAAAATATTGACTGGCAAACCGGTTTAACCGATAATTGTAGATTGACAAGGTATCACCGGCTAAATAATTTATCGTTTCTTCGATTAGTATCACATCCTGGACCGGGTAATTATCAGCTTCCTCATAACTGTAAATACCGGCTCCCGGCGATGATGACATGATTAGATTAGCAACAACCATTTTATTGAGGGCGTCTTGAAAAGAGAAGCCGACGTATTGCAAGGCTTCGCTTATTTCCAGGTGACTGTAATCTTGGTCATAGCTATCGTGTATAATGCTGCGTTTGAAAATCCGTCGAATGGTTTCGTAACCGCCCAGGTGTTCATATATATACTGGAAAAAAATGAATGAGCCATAGTAATGACTGGTATTCAAATCAAGCGCTAGATATGGTCGGCTGAACCAGCCGGGCATGTACTGGTAGCAGTCATTAATATCATCGAAAACTATTTCCTCCATGAGAACCGCTGTAGCCTCGAGTAACCAGATCTCATAATTTGTGTCCCAGCCGTCGTACCCAAACTGAATGGAATGGAAGAATTCATGGGCAGCAGTGACTTGAATATTCTCTTCTTCCGTATTCGGAAAACCCGAATAATTATTACGAATTTCTATATAACTGGTCCAGGCGTTGACTTCCGTGACCGCTGAATTATTGTTGTCCCCAACTAATTCATCGGCATATGTTAATGCATAATAACTCAGAGGAAGATTTTGAATGTATACGTCAAAATGATCAGAACCACTCGTATTGGCGTCACTGGGCGGCCGGGTGAACTGCATCGAATCAACTTCCACATAGTAGGTGCGCTCAAAGGCTGCAGCAACTGTTTCTATATAATCTGGTATACCGATTACGCCACTGGAATCAGCTGTACTTATAGAATCGGAACCGGTGGTATTATAATGTATCCGGAAGTGATCAAAATCCAGATAATGATCCAAGTCAGGTCGGAAACGGGTAACATAGGTTCTGGAAAAATCGAACCTTAATTGTTCGAGCAGTTGTCTTTGTTCGGCCGGCAGATTGTGGCCATTCCGGGCGATTTCCATCATGTCTGATAGTAAGTTATAAGGAGCCGACCGTCCTTCAAGCGCCGCGATAATATTATATGCTGCTTCAATCGTCTGAGCCTGGTTTGGTTTGGCCAGCAGCCAAAACGGTAGTAATAATATAATTGGTAGTTTTTTAAGCCTGCTACTCATCATTTTCTGGCGGTGGGGCCGGGGGTGGTTCCATCTTCCGCAGGTGTCGTTTTCGTAAGTAAAAGCGGATGAACAGTCCCATCAGGACCATACCGATTACATAATACCAGGCAAAATAGATTGGTAAATCAGTCATGGATTAATGGTTTGATTTTCTTATCGAATAAATACGTTCCCAGAATCAATCCAACTCCCGTACCAAATTCCCAACTGAATCCGGTGCTGTTATCCTGGGTGATGATTCCGGCTATGGTTAACGATGCGCCGGTCAGGTAAAGAGCGCTGCGGATTTTACCATAGGTCGGACCAGGTTGTTTTGCAGTCATTAACGGCGCCGGAGTAAACTCCGGTTGAGACTGTTCTTTGGCTTCCTGAAGCGAGGCTAAAACATCGGTGATTGGAAATCGCAGGGATACCAGAATCTCCGGCGGATTATCAGACTGGTATAGATCGAATGATTCCAGCGGTTGATCCAGCTCAAAGGCAAACTGGGCCGATTCACCGACATGACTCAATTCCAGTTTGGTGACCGGTTTGATCAGGGGTGTAGCCATTATCCGGCCCATATCGGCCCTGGCATTCATGACCGTCAGATAAAAATAGATATCCTTGCGTATCCAACCGCTGGCGTATTTTAAATCAACTGGCTTACTGGTCATAATCCGAAGGAATGCGCCATTCTTTTTACTT
>DAOWAH010000196.1 GCA_030634675.1 Fidelibacterota bacterium | reverse complement strand
GGGTTGCCAGTTCCGCCGAAGGAGCTGGTTTCTACGGAATAGGATCAATTGATAATTGAATAATGCCGAAAGGGTCTTCACCGAGGGTGTGTTCGGTTAAGTTAACAATGTTGTCAATCAGATTTATCTTGTTATTTTTAAGCTGTTCTATCAAATCATTGTGGGCTTCGGGCAGGTTGGTCTCACCAGTCAAAGTAATGATTCCAGCGATTTCTTGTGAATCAATATTAAATATGGCCACCCGTTTATCCGGTGCCCATTTCTGTTTTATTGAATTGGTAATTTCATTGATCTTATTCATATTATCGCCTGATCTATCTGGTTGGCAGCTGATTAGAAAACCGGCGACCAATATTGCCGTGAAAATTGTTTTAAACATTTTTGCTTCCATTTCTTGCATCAATATTATGATAAATACTATGATTATTTGAAGCGAAAAAAAACTTACTTAGATTCCCAAGTCTGGTCCTTACTGCAGATTCGTATTTCCATTTAAACCGCATTTTGCGCTTGATAGTAATGTTAGTATTGGGTAGTTTCACTTCAATCATTAGTGAAATGACATAAATTTTTTATTCTTGGTTGGATTACGGTGATCCGTGAATAATAAAATGACTAAGGTTTGAAGCCAGACTGATCTTGGTAAATGTCATTGAAATAATAAAAGATATTTTGGGAATCTGGCATGGTACTATCACAAAAAATTGGTGTTATCAAAATTGCGATTGCAGCCAGTATTATGTTGCTTACTACTTACCTGTACTTACTTCAATTCAAAGCTTGTTTACAATTCTCAAGCTTGGATTTTAATATTTTGCGGGGGCAATAATATTACAAATGATTAAAGAATTACATAATTCCACAATTCAACGGAGCGATTCGATGCATAAGTTGGTTAATAAATTGCTATTTACGGCTTTCCTAATTAATCTGGTTTTGGCCGGGGTAACTGGAAAGATAATGGGTACCATAACCGTCGAAGAAACAGGCGCTGCACTGCAGGGGGTCAATGTCTTCCTGGAGGGTAAAACACTGGGAGCCAGCACCAATCAAAATGGTGAATTCATTATCCTGAATGTGCCACCTGGTGAATATACCTTAAAGGCGTCGATGATCGGTTATGGTATGGTCAGTGTTGAAAAAATCCGGGTTTCAATTGATTTAACGACGATGATCAATGTAAAACTATCACTAGAAGCACTGGAAGGTGAGGAGATAACTGTTACGGCGGAGCGTAAATTACTGCGAGAAGATGAATTTACTTCCCGTCACAGTGTCACCGCTGAAGAAATTGATGTGCAACCAGTGGATGACTTCATATCAATTGCCCAGAATCAGGCTGGCGTAGTCGGTACGCATTTTCGCGGCGGTCGTTCTAATGAGATACTGGTCCTGGTTGATGGGATACCAATGCGCGATCCGGCTGGTACTTATTCCGGCAATGTTGGCGGGTTCACCGCCAGTATTCCCGAGCAGGCTATTCAGGAACTGGAAATCACCCTCGGTGGCTTCGGGGCCGAATACGGTAACGTCCAGTCTGGTGTACTCAACCTGGCGTTGAAAGAAGGTGATGATATATTCCACGGCCGCTTCAGGTTGAGCAGCACAAATTTTGGTGAAAGTCTGAATAATACTCTGATGGGCGAACGGGATACCTGGGGTGGTACCTTTCATCGTTATTTGAATGAGGATTCGGTCTGGACTGATACACTGGACTACGGAAATAAGTATCAACACAAACTGATGAGTATTTATCAGTTAAGCCTCAGCGGTCCCTTGGCCGGGATGGCTAATTTTTCCATGTCGGCTGAAATTACCGATAAACCGCAGGGCTATTTTATTAACCAGCAGTCATTCAACCAATCTTACCAGGGAAAGGTCACCTTAAAGCTTTCACCTAAAATGAAACTGGCCATCGGCGGTCTATTTTCAACTTCGACCTGGGATCAATTCTATTTCCCGGCCGCTAAATATGGCCCGGCGCCTGATTATCCGATCAATGAATATATCGATGGGATCGAAGATTCAACCCGGATCCGCTATGAATATGTCACTAATCCCGATGATTTTAATCAGAATGGAGTCATGACGGGTGACAGTGGTCTACTGGATTCGTTATATTACGATTCAACAATGACTTATTACGTAGGTGGCATGCAGGAATATCTCTGGGATCGGAGCAAGCAGAATAGCACCGGTTACGTTGTCTTTACCAATAGCATTACTTCACGGACATATTATGAATTACGCTACCAGTCAGCATATTCTAGCTACAAATACTCGACTGTTGATGTAGATGACCGTGACAGTGATGGCAATACATCGGAGGATCTGGTCTGGGATGATTCTGATACCAGCACAGCTCACCCGATCTACCGGGAGCGTACTGATAATTACTGGTGGATCAGGGGTGACGATCCCGGTTTCCGTGATCAATATTCCTGGTCGAATACTTTCAAAGGCGATATCACCAGCCAGGTAACTTTCAACCACATGTTGAAAGCTGGCTTTGAACTGGGACTGCACCGTACCAAAGTGGAGAACATCAGTTGGACCCTCGGTTATGGTACCTTCCGGCAGGATATCTGGGATCAAAATACGCTTGATTTCGGCACATATATACAGGATAAGATGGAATTTAAAGGCATAACTGCCTTAATTGGTCTACGCTGGGATTTATTCAACCCCAATGGTCTGGATGGAGAAGTCTATTATCCGGTAAATTATGCTGAACCGAAAAATTTGATGGATTACTATGATGATATCAGCGGCCTGGCTCCCAGCGATACCACTTTTAAAAAAGCTTCCGTCAGGAGCCAGTTCAGTCCGCGGCTGGCGATTTCACATCCGATTACCGACCGGGATGTTCTCCATTTCACCTATGGCCATTATTTCCAGCGTCCCGATGGTTATTACCTGTACCGTAATTTTAAGATTCAATCATTGACCAAGGTCGGTAATTATGTTGGTAACCCAGACCTGAAGCCCGAGAAAACGGTCAGTTACGATTTCGGTATCGAGCACCTGTTTACCAATGATATAAAGCTGTCGGTGACCGGCTATTACAAGGATATATCCAATCTCCTGGATTGGTATAAACATTCAACCAATCTGCAGGGTAGAGAGCTGAATGTCTACACCAACGTCGACTACGGTAATGTCAAGGGCCTGGAACTGTCCTTCATCAAACGGGTTGGTTCCATCTGGGGTTGTTCGGTGAACTACACCTATTCACTTGCCCGGGGTCGAAGCTCCAGTACCAACGAGGGAGCAGGTACTTTCAGTGCCGCAAAGAAGATGGTAATCCTGGACTTTGATCAGACCCATAGCATGAATGCCAATATAACTTTGCTGGCGCCCGATGATATAGTGGAACCACTGGCCAACTGGCGAGCCAATTTTCAGGTTAAGTACGGCAGCGGACTACCATATACATCCTCCGGATCTGATGTGGTCAATGATGCTCGCCTACCGTCAAAACTGAATGTGGATCTGCGGCTAAATAAGCGGATACCTCTCCCGGGTACTGTCAGCATGGATCTTTTCATCGATGTCTATAATCTGTTTGACCGGGAGAATGTCGATTGGATCGGTGGTTCATACAGATATTTAGTGACCGGAGACTACTCGGTGATTCGCTTACGCGAGGATACGGGAGAGTTGGTCCGCAACCCGCAAACCTTAAATGAAGAACGACAGTTCCGCTTTGGATTAGCGGTACAGTTTTAATACCCACTTAAGTGAGTTATCATCAGAGGAATTCTATGAACTTGAATAAAGAATCCAAAACCTTATTAACATTGCTTAGTTTTTTAATGCTGACCGGTTGTCTGATCGCCGCCGATTTGCAGAAGAATTCCAGTCGCAGTGAAATTCCGTTTGAATCCCGGTCTTCCAGCATCATCTATGACGATAATTACAAATGGCACAAAATTGGTACACTCTGGAACCGGGTGACCAATTGGAGCTACCTCGGTGATGACGCCTACAATAATCGTACGCCGTCTTGTGACTGGCCCGGTGGCTCCGGAAATTCCTACCTGTACCGCGGCACGATCTGGTTATCGGGTACTGTCAGCATGGATCTTTTCATCGATGTCTATAATCTGTTTGACCGGGAGAATGTCGATTGGATCGGTGGTTCATACAGATATTTAGTGACCGG
>DAOWAH010000317.1 GCA_030634675.1 Fidelibacterota bacterium | reverse complement strand
GTGGGTGATGATGATCAGGTAATTTTCAGTTTTCGCGGGGCTAGCGCCTATAATATTTCCGATTTTCGCCAGCGTTATAATCAGCATCCCGTTTACGCTGAAATCACCCTGACTGAAAATTACCGGTCCTGCCAACCGATACTTATGGCGGCTAACGCGGTGATCACCAACAACCGGGAGCGGATCACCAAAAACCTGGTCAATCCTCTGCGACCCCAGGGAAGTCGGCCGCATCTGATTCAGGGAACTACCAACCAGCAAAACGCTGCCCTGCCTGATCTGGTAAAGGATTATCTTGATAAAGGGTTTACACCCGGTGATATAACAATCCTCTGCCGTACCCGCTCACAGGTCAAGGAAGCAGCCCACCAGTTGGAGCTGGCACGGGTACCGGTCAATGTATTCATCGCCGAATATTTCCAGTTACCGGTGATCCGGGATCTGCTGGCCTGGTGCCAGGTGGCCGGCCGCGGCACACGTTCCGATGCGGCCTTTTACCGCCTGTTATGCGCGGCGGTCGGGCCGAACACCGCCCGGAAATTCTACCGGGTCCATCACCGCCACGATCTGACCAGCCGCCTGGAACTGCTACGTCCCCAAGAGAAGGAATCCCCGGATCTGGCCGAACTGTACCGGTTAATCGATCATTTCCGGGAGCAAGCACTGGGACAGGGCCGGACAGCCGCCGAAATGGTCGTGGAAATCTGCCGGGCAACACGGCTGCTGTCACCTTACGTCCGGCGTTATGAATTGACCGACCGCACAGCGCTGGCTAATGCGGGTGATTTTATCAACCGCGCCCTGGCATTCAATAAACGCCACCCGGACAACAATCCTTTACGGAATTGCACGCGCTACATGGAAACACTGGAACGATCCAACGTCATAGCGGCCCGGGAACCGCGACCGTTTAACTACCGTAACGCAATCCTGGTACAGACCATTCACAAGGCCAAGGGACTGGAATACCCGGTGGTCATAATTCCATACAATCAGGTACAGCGCTTCCCGCTCAATTACCGGCCCGGAAAATTTGTAAATACACCGCCGGCAAACTGTTTACAGACCGCTGCTTTTACAATTCCTGATCCTAAAGAACTGCACCGCCAGGAGGAACGGCGGTTGTTTTACGTGGCCATGACCAGAGCTAAAGACGAATTACTGCTCCTGGCTCCCCCGAAACGCACTTCCCCATTTATCAAAGAAATCCCTGCTACTCTAATCAGGACAACTACAATGGCTGAAGCAAAAACCACCCCCAATTCCGCGCAAGAAAATGATTTGCGGATTATTTATGAACAGCGGCTGGCAGCCGCCATCTCCCAGGATCAGTACGATCTTTCACGAGATTTAGTCAATGCCCTGGAGCGCCTGCAGGGTTTGGCTCGCGGAAAAGCAGTTACCTGGGGCGATTCCGATTGGGAAACCGAATTACAGGCCCGGTTGAAAAAACAGCCGTTACCGGCGGTACCGGAACATCCCGTTCTGTCGGCCAGCGCGATCGAAACCTATGATAAGTGCCCCCTGAAATACCAGCTGGTCTATATTGACAATATTCCCGAGACGGCCGAAAAACCGCAATTGGTTTTTGGTAATATCATTCACCAGGTACTGGAATATTTTCACCACGACAATCTCCATACCGAACGGGAATTACTGGATCTGCTGGAGCGTTTCTGGCAGTCGGAAGGTTTCGATTATGAATCACGGGAAATCAGCTTCAAGAAGCAGGGTGTGGATCTGCTAAAACGATACTACCGGTATATTCAAGCCAACCCACCAGAAGTCCTGCAAACAGAATATAAGTTCAAATTTGAGCTGAATTTTTGCACTATTATCGGCAAAATCGACCGGATCGACCGCATCGCCGATGGCTTGAAAGTGGTAGACTACAAAACCGGGAAAACAGTAACCAAACCACAGAACAGTCTGCAGCTAGCGGTGTATTGCCTCTATCTGACACAGCATACTACAGGGGAACTCCTCGGTCTGCCGGCCCAAGCCAGTTTACTCTTTCTGCGGGAGAGCGATCAGCCGGAACACAGTCACAGTTTTTCCGGCGTTGAACTGGAAGGCTTCAAAGCGCAAATTAATCATGTGGTGGAAGGAATAAAAAACCGAGAATTTGAATTTAAAAAAGGCCGCCACTGTGACTGGTGCGATTACAAAACACTGCTCTGTCCCGCTTGGGAGGAGGAGAATTAAGTCATTAGTCATTGGTCAGTGGTCACTAGTCAGATGTTGTGAAATGTGAAACAATACATAGGTAACACTTTAGTTTCAGAACATGGGTAACACTTTGTTTGCTTGATCGTACATGATCGATTAAAGGAAGTGAGGAGTCCCTGATATTAGTATTTGGATAAAGCTTGGGATTTTTCAGTCTCTACACTCCTGCTGATAAACAACAATTAAATTTTATGCTCTTATGGGCTACGGTGTACTGGTTGGTAATGTCTTATTGGAGCTGGCGGATCCGAACCTCGATATCCTTTTCGCTCTTCAGGAGATTAACCAGCTCCCGGGGATCCGTGGACCCATAGTGATATGGATATAAAATCTTTGGACGAAAGGCTTGTGTTGCATCATCCACCATTTCGGGAGTCATGGTATAGGGTAGATTCATTGGTAAAAAAGTTATATCGATGTTTTTTAAGGCTCTCATTTCCGGTATATTTTCGGTATCAC
>DAOWAH010000285.1 GCA_030634675.1 Fidelibacterota bacterium | reverse complement strand
GTATTACAGCGAATTTATTATGATTAAATAGGGGGACGAAGTTTAAAGGATGTAGCATGAAAAACTTACCATTCACCAAAAAGTATTTTAAACAAGGTGCTAAATTTTTGGGAGTTCATTACCCGATTATCTGCGGCGCAATGACCTGGGTCAGCGATCCAAAATTAGTAGCCACAATCAGCAAGGCCGGCGGTTTTGCATCACTTGCCGCTGGCAATACTCCAGTCGATATTTTACGTGATCAAATTGCCGAAACCCGGAATCTGACCGATAAGCCTTTTGGTATCAACCTGATCACAATAGCCCCACTGTATCGTGATCATATCAAACTGGTGGAAGAAACCAGACCGGACTTTGTTATCTTCGCCGGCAGTTTTCCGCGGGGTAAAGAAGTAGAGTGGGTGAAAAAAACCGGTGCCAAAGTAATGTGTTTTGCTTCCACCAAGTCAATTGCCGACCGTATGATCCGCTATGGTGCCGACGCCTTGATACTGGAGGGGATGGAAGCCGGTGGTCATGTGGGACATGTTACCCTGACAATTTTATTACAACAGGTTCTGTTTGAAGTAAGTGACGTTCCGGTTTTTGTTGCAGGTGGAATCGGGTCCGGTAAAATGTGTGCCCACCTGCTGCTTATGGGTGCCGCCGGCATTCAAATGGGTACTCGCTTTGCTGTGGCCAAGGAGGCTAATACCCATAGCAAATTCAAAGAACGGTTTATCCGGGCTAACGCGCGTGATGCCATTGCAACCCCGCAGATTGATAGTCGGTTACCAGTGGTTGCCGTTCGCGCCCTGAGAAATAAAGGTCATGATGACTTCAGTCGCTTACAGATCGATTTACTTAAAAAAATGGATGCCGGTGAAATCAGCCGGATTGATGCGCAGTTAAAGGTGGAGGAATTCTGGATCGGCGCGCTGCGACGGGCAGTTGTTGATGGTGAAGTGGATTACGGTTCGCTCATGGCCGGGCAGTCGGTGGGGTTGGTCAATAAAGTACAGACTGTGGATGAAATAATTCAGGAAATAATTGCAGATACTGAGGTGGAATTACAGCGAACAAAAAAATTGCTCTGCGAATAATCAGGGGATTATTTGCCAATCCTTCACAGTAAAATTGCCACTATTTTCTACGCAATCAATTATTATCTGCTTCGAAGTGAAAGCTGAATCATACTCGATAGTGAATAGTAATTGATCAAGATTGAACCCGTGATTTAAAACAGCCTCAAGCTCATCCAGAGCCCGCCCGATATCGTCCGGACAGCCGCATCATAGAAAGCCGCTGCGGATTTTCATTCCATCGACTTTGAAAGTGGCTTTAGTCATTATTTAATAAATGTGAATTACCAGGCACCTTGGAGGTGCCTGGCAAATAGTTCAGTTCAACTTTTTTCTAACCGCATCGGTTTCAACTTCATGCCGCAACTTTCGCAAACACCGGGTTTGTCGCTGCGAACATGGGAATGGGCTTCCATTGGACAGCCATAAAATTCAGCATTGCCTACAGTTGTAACTACCGCAGCAACCATTTTCATTCCACATTCCTCACATTTTCCGGGCTCGATACTGTGAATATGCTTATGCGATTCCATGGGACAAGTGTAATAAATTAGTTGTTCCTGGTCAGGCATACCTTTCATCTCACCCTCCATTTTCATTTTTTCGTGATCGGCCATAGCCGTTGTTTTGGCAG
This sequence comes from Fidelibacterota bacterium, assembly GCA_030634675.1. The sequence goes on along the minus strand of DAOWAH010000285.1, from coordinate 1,292 downwards.
AACCTGACATCATTTTATGCTCGGGTTGTTTATTCCCGCCGCATGCAACCAGACCGATTAAAGCCAAAGCGCTTATGATAATGTTGATTCTATTCATTTAAACTCCTCTTTACTGTTTTTTATTATGAATAATTATTTATCTGACCAATGTGATCATCTTAATTGCACTGGAATTTCCGGATGATACTTTAATTAAATATGTCCCGCTTGCGACATTTTCTCCATATTCGTTATTTGCCCGCGTTTGATCACTCTCCAATTATAATTGAGTATGGAGAGTTTCCAATGCTTCATATTGATTCCTGAACTCAGTCTCTTGATTAACCATTAGATTTTTTCTAATTCCTGATTATTATTATTCTGTAACGGTTTTAAGCTAATTCCAATCTATGTAATCGCAGCGAGTTAGCAATCACTGACACTGAACTGAAACTCATTGCACCGGCAGCGATGATTGGGCTTAACAGAATCCCGAAAAAAGGATAAAGAATTCCTGCCGCCACCGGTATTCCCAAAGAGTTGTAGGCAAAGGCCCAGAATAGATTCTGCCGGATATTCCGCATTGTTAAACGGCTCAGTCGTTGTGCTCGTACAATTCCGGTAAGATCGCCTTTAACCAGTGTCACTCCCGCGCTTTCAATTGCCACATCTGTTCCGGTTCCCATGGCAATGCCAACGTCTGATTGAGCGAGGGCCGGGGCATCATTAATACCATCGCCAGCCATGGCCACCCGGGCGCCGGACAGTTGCAATTCTTCAACCACTGCTTTTTTCCCGTCAGGTAGAATGTCAGCTTTGACATCGGTTATTCCCAGTTGCCGGGCAACTGCTTGGGCGGTCGTTTCATTGTCACCTGTCAGCATCACTACCTTCAAACCATCAGCGATTAAATCTTGCACTGCCTGCAAAGTGGTCTTCTTAATCGGATCGGCAACTCCCAGCAATCCGGCAATTGTACCTTCAACGGCAACATACATGACTGTCTCACCATTTTGGCGATGCCGCTCAGTTACTTCCTGCCAATCACCCAGGTTTTTCTCAAAACCAGCCTCTTCCATAAAAAGCTGATTGCCAATTAGTACCGCCTGCCCGTTAATTTCACCAGACACTCCTTTTCCGGTTGTTGCATTAAAATCCTTTACTGCCAATAACTGTATATTTTGATCCTTGGCCGCTGCTACTACGGCGGCACCAAGCGGATGTTCGCTATGCTGTTCCAGGCTGGCCGCCAACTGCAATATTTCTGATTCAGGCATAACATCGTTCGGTTGGATTGTTACCAATCGGGGTTT
>DAOWAH010000448.1 GCA_030634675.1 Fidelibacterota bacterium | reverse complement strand
TTTTGTCCCCAGCACAGCGTAGTTAAATAAACCACAGTAGCTATTATCAGTAACTTGAAGCTTTGTCTCATTATTATACCAAATTTTGATTGAGTTTGGATAAAATCAGCAAGGTAGCATTTTCTTGGCAGTTAGAAATTGAAACGAACACCGATCAGGATACGGCGAGGGTTCAGGAAAAGAGGTGCTTCATACCAACCGATATCAATATGATCATTATCCGCCCAGCGCCACGGTTCATCGGCCTTAAAATCATTTCCCAGCGTACGGGCTACTTTTCGACGGATGTTGTACCAGTTAAGGCGAATATTGTACCACAATTCCTCCAAGCCCGTTTCATCACGGTTATATTCGCCTAATTGATCCCAATCTTTGCTATCGTATTCATCGCCGACGTGCAGTGAATTACGATAAGTATCAAGTTGCCCGGTCGTCATATTTCCAAAAGAAAGACGTTTGATATTAAGCAGGTTCTGTACGGTAACCAGGATCTCCATATTCACACTACCGAGGGAAAATGATTTGGATGCACGCAGGTCCAGATTAAAATAGTCCAATATTTCTATTCGTCTCCATAATTTTTCGGGATCCTGGGGATTAATGATTTGATCCCCCCCATCCCGCCACGAAAGAAACAGGTTCAACGCCAGATTACGAAATGGGTATTGATTTAAGAGATGCGGTCCAAATCGGTCGGGTGTATGAAAATTATAACCAATCTGTGCCGTGGGTCGCGGTTCGGTAATGATTGTGTTGGGGTTGCGTGCCTGTTCGCCTGCCTTCAACTGATTTTCATAGACATAAGCCAGACCAGTCCTACCCCAGCTTTGCAGCAAATATTCATAATTACTCCAAAAAGTAACATACTTACCTTGGTTTTTTTCAAATCTGAGTTCGAGACCCCGGATGTCGCGAAAAGCATCAGGAAAATAACGGTTCACGTGCATTTCTTCCCACCAGTCCACATAGGTGCGTTTCAGCGGTTCATTAGAAATATTCTTATAATAAAAAGCAGCGTTCAGAAGATAGGTATCGAAAAGGACCTGTTCATAACCAAGCTCGTAAGCCACTGTTTTAGCCATCGCCAGATCTGTTGAAGGAATAATGGTAGCTCCGGGCATGATAGCCATATTATAAAGGAAATTAACATTCGGTTTTTGATAGAAATGACCATAGTTAAAGAATATTTTACTGGAAACAGTGACGGGAAATGAAATACCCAGCCGTGGTGAAATTTTTAGTTGGGGTTTATTTTTTTTCGTCGGCCAACCGGGTGGATCATCCAGCATGTCCCGGAATACCACCCATCTTTCCCAGGATCCAAAATCACCTGGCAGATTCTGGTATTCCAGGTTGTAAAAATTGCTGTAATCCTTATCCAGCGGGTGATATACAAGATAGGCATCTTTACGCACATTCAAATAATCAGCCCTCAGACCGATATTGGCGATAAAGCCCTCATATTCCAGTTTGTCCTGGATATAGGCGCCAACTTCCAACGGGCGGGCGGTATAGTACTGCCAGGTATCCGGGGTGAAACTGTTTTGTGCCTGGTACCAGGTCCCGGAATTGACATGAATATAATTATCCCGGATTTCAAACCCGACTTCCAGTTCGTTAT
>DAOWAH010000314.1 GCA_030634675.1 Fidelibacterota bacterium | reverse complement strand
ATATTAAAATGCTGTACTTCTTTGAGCGTATGTCATTACTGACTGTCGGTGTGCTCTTCGCCTTAATGATAGGCTCCATTTTCATTCGCAATTTCTGGTGCCGCTATCTGTGTCCTTATGGCGCTCTGGTTGGTATTTTTAGTTTTCTGGGACCCACCCGAATCAAGCGTGAAGAATCAACCTGCATCGATTGTAATCTCTGTGCCAAGGTTTGCCCAGCTTATTTACCGGTTGATAAAAAACCTCAGATCATCAACGCCGAATGCACTGGCTGTATTAGTTGCGTCGAAGTTTGCCCGGTTAAGAACACGCTGGAGCTGAAAACCATCGGCATCCCGGCTGGATTCTGGAATGGGAAGCGGATGGCAGGAGCGGTTATCGGTTTATTTTTAATACTTGTTATCAGTGCTCGATTCAGCGGACATTGGATATCGAGTATTACTATTCAAGAAATCCGTTCTCTTCTTCCATCAATCGATTTTTTTAATCACATTTCGCGTTAGTTAACGCTATATTTTGGTTAAAAGATCAAATCTAATTTTTTGTCAGAGGTAGTTTTGCAAGTAGCATTATATTACAGTTCTTATTATATTAGAACAAGGTACATAAACTGACTCGCTGGGAATTTTATTATGGCAGATAAAACCAAATTATGGTATTTACAAAATTTCAACCTTTTTACCGGGATGGAAAAGTCTACTATGCTATCGTTGGACCAAAATTCCCGGATGCAGAAAAATGCTAAAAAAGAGATCATCTATTTTCCGGATGAGCCTAACAACACGATTTATTTCCTGAAATCAGGTAAAATTAAAATCTCACGAATTACCGAAGATGGTCGTTCAACAACCCTGCAATTAATCGGTCCTGGTGAAATCTTCGGCGAGAGCGCTATCTTGGGGCAGGAAAAACATGAGAACATTGCAGAGGTTATGGAAGATGCCATTATTTGTTCAATCAGTAAGGATAATTTTGCTGATCTGATGAAAAAAAGCCCAAATCTCAATTTAAGTATTAACAAATTCATTGGATTTCGTCTGCGTAAAATCGAATCACAGGTTGAAGACTTGGTATTTAAAAGTGCCCGTGAACGAATTGAAGCCTTTCTGAAACGCTACGTGAAATCTTTTGGAAAAAAGATGGTTGATGGCTGGATGGTCAGACCATTTCTCAACCACACAGAAATAGCGGAATTAACTGCCACCACGCGGCAAACAGTCAACACGATTTTAAATGTATTAGTTCAGGAGGATGAAATTGAATATACCCGTCGCTACCTGCGTATTCTTTCGGAGGATTGGTTGACTTAACCCTTTTTTGTCGCCCAGGCGACAGGTTGTTTTACTTGTGAATTATAATTTCGAGCCATGAAACAGGCAAAAAATGAGCACACAGTATTAGTTGAGCTTGCAATCCGTAATGATTGTGTTAGTTGCGAACAGGCAAGATCTCAGATAGAAGATTTTATTCTTAACGTTCCGGGAGTCAATCTACGGACATATGATCTTGATAATGATTTTTTTGTCCCGAAAGAAAAGCAATCTGTTATCACACCTGCAGTTTGGATCGCTGGTTCATTGTGCTCTCTGGGAATGCTTGACATGAACAATTTTCGTAAAAAAATTGAACAACAAAAACAGTTTACAATCGAATAAACAAGGAGGTAATATGGAACAATTATCAAAACATTCACATTGGTTGGTTCGCCTATCTTTGGCAGCTACTTTTCTTTATCATGGATTTGTAAAATTCCCCATGGCTGGCATGATGGCTGAAATGATGGGTATGCCAGTAATTATGGTATACATGTTAGCACTGATGGAAGTCATTGGTGGAATATTAATCCTGTGGGGTGGTTTTGGACCGGAATGGACCACCAGGGTTGCCGGAGGAATCTTTGCCATGGTAATGCTTGGCGCAATTTTTATGGTGCATTGGCCCAATGGTTGGAATTTTATGGCCGGATATGGTGATGGCACCAATAATGCGGGTGGAATGGAGTTTCAGGTTCTGATTACCGCAGTAGCGCTATTCTTTTTAACACGTGGAAATACGCACGACGCATAATACGGAACAGCCGGATTACATGGATGATGGGGAAATGACCAAATGGTCATTTCCCCATCGGTGTTTTAAGTGGTTATTGGAATAATTGTTAGCTGATTGCGCATATCAATCAAGTATTTAATATAATGGAAATGTAAATTCTGCTGTCGGACTAATATTCTAATTAATTGATATAGGGGAGTAAGTGATGAAAAACAATATGCTGTTTATACTGCTATTTTTAAGTATTGGTTTTTCCCAATCGCTGCCGTTTGGCTCCATTGCTGAACTTGATGATGCCGGAGCTGTTCTTGTTAATCCGGCTGGCTTGGGCGTAAAACGTAATTTCAACAGCCGCATCCTTTTTCCGATTAATTATTCCAATCCTGATTCTCAGACGTTGAATTTTACCTGGATGGGTCAAGTGGAAAATAGCGGCTTTGGATATACCCATAATTCGGATGGTTATGATCTATTTCATTTTGGCGGTGGCCAGAAAATCGATTACGGGTTTTATTTTGGCAACATGTCCCATTTAAGCAAACGGGGTTATGAAGCGTTTGATCTGGGGTTGTTGTGGCGTGGTTACGAATTGTTATCGATCGGTGGAAACTGGAAAAATATTTATTCGCGCGATAAACTCGATCAGTACTTGAATTTCGGTGTTGCTCT
>DAOWAH010000339.1 GCA_030634675.1 Fidelibacterota bacterium | reverse complement strand
GTATCATTTGATTTCTATTCCTAAATTCGTGAACAATTCAAAAGAATTCACCTAATTGTTAAAGGAGTAATCATGCAACGCAACCTGTATTTATTCGGCTTAATCTTTGTTTTTCTGCTAAATCTGGGATTTGCCGGCAATCCCGCTGATAATCATGTCATTCGTGTTGGTTATTATATGCCGGATGCCGCCAAGAACGGGGTAATTCTGGGTTACCAGTTAGGTAAGACTGTCGATGACCGTGTATCATTCGGTCTCAGCGCCGACCTGTACACCCGTAAATATGTAGACTTGGTGGAAATCGATACGACCGGCATTGATCTGGCTGATATCACCACCAATCAGGTGAATATCGATTTTTCGACCTATATGCTGCCGATTCAGGCCAATGTAATCGTCAACATGCCCATGGATGTTTCCGGCATGAACCCCTATCTCGGCGGTGGTTTGGGTTTCGCAATGTTGTTGAATCGTGAAGTAAATTATATCAACGATGATACCGATATGCGCTTTTTCTCGGCCTTTGTCTGGAATATTGCCGGGGGTCTTAATTATGAACTGGGATCCAATTCAGCAGCGCGGTTTGAAGTGTTTTATAACCGGGCGGTAATGAAAGGTTCGCGGGGTAAAACAGAGGCTGGTTTTCCCACCTATGATGAGTTGAATATGTCCGGTCTGGGAATCCGGATTGGTCTGGTAATGGAATTATAGGTATCCAACATTATTTGAAAAGAATCGCGCTTGTAAAAGGAGATATCACCCGGCAAAGGGTAGACGCCATCGTTAATGCCGCCAACAACAGTCTGCTGGGCGGCGGTGGTGTTGATGGAGCCATTCATCGCGCAGCGGGACCTGAATTACTAAAAGAATGTCGCACGATTGGTGGCTGTCCTACCGGGGAAGCGCGGATTTCACTGGGCTATAACTTACCAGCGAGATATGTAATTCATACAGTTGGACCTATCTGGCAGGGTGGTAAATCGGGTGAGCCGGAATTATTACAGAGTTGCTATCGGAACAGTCTGGCTATTGCCGAAAACTACCAGTTGAAATCTATCGCCTTTCCTTCGATCAGCACCGGAGTATACGGCTACCCTTTGAAATTGGCTATTCCAATTGCTCTGAAAGAAATCACAGAATTCCTGAAAAGGTATCTCAGCCTGGAACGGGTAATCATCGTAGGCTTTGATTCAATTGTATTTGATAGTTACACGCAAAGTCTGAATGTATTAAAATCAGATAGTCGATAGCCGGCTTTTGCAGCATTTTTACGCCAGTATTGAAAAGGAATCCGTAGTCTCCCAGTAACATGCATAGCAATAATATAACCAGAATCATTGGAATTATGAGCCAGAAGGGCGGAGTTGGAAAAACAACTTCCACGATGAACATCGGTGATGGTTTATTTCGACGTGGAAGAAAAGTTTTACTGATAGATTTAGATCCCCAGGCTCATTTGACAACTGCCCTGGGATTTGCTCCGCCATTTTATAAAACGATTTATGATGTTTTAGATGATCAAGCGCCAGTACAGGATGCTATTTTAAATCGTAATGGATTGCATTTACTTCCTTCCGAACATCAATTAGCTACTGCCGAGTCAGAATTACCGAAAATCAGTAAATACCAGTATACTCTCAAGAATAAAATGGCAGCAGTTATACATAATTATGACTATATCATTGTCGATAGCACACCATCACTGGGATCATTGTTTATTAATGCATTTGCTTTTGTAAATGAGGTCTTCATTCCCGTCCAGGTGGAATGGCTGGCAATCAAAGGTGTAGCCACCATTTTAAATGTATTCGAGGCTGGAAAAAAATACGGTTTAAATGACAATTTGGAAGTAACCGGAGTGATTGCCACTATGTATGATGGGCGTAAAATCCTCAACCGTGAGATGATAAATCATATCAATGAACTTTTTGGGAATAAGGTATTCAAAACCTTTATTAGAGATAATGTCTCCTTAGCCGAGTCACCAAGTTTGGGGCAGACAATTTTCGAATATCTTTACGACTGCCATGGATCGCAGGATTACAGAAGCCTCGTCAGTGAAATTCTTAAGATGGAAGATGACATGCTTGAAAAGGAACAAGAAAAAGCTTCTTACCATAGTTTCTTTTCTGCCTTTGAATCAAAAGATAAATAATTAAAAATTTTCCTGAAACAAATAATGGAAATACTAATCCGTAATTGTGGTGTGGTAGATCCTTCATTTTTTATTAACTTTGATAAATGAAAATATTCGCTCCTGATCAATGACTGCACTGATACTGTATTTTTGCTTGGCACTGACCATTTCGTTTTTTTGTTCGCTTTTGGAATCTGTTTTACTCAGTGTCACACATACCCATATTGCAGTCCTTATCAAGGATAATCGTAAAGCTGGCTTCCGTTTAAAAAATCTTAAAGGTACAATCAGCCGTC
>DAOWAH010000003.1 GCA_030634675.1 Fidelibacterota bacterium | reverse complement strand
GAATCACCGGAATGGATACCAGCTTCTTCAATATGCTGTAAAATTCCACCGATATAAACCTCCTTTCCATCACAGAGGGCATCCACATCAAATTCAAAAGCATCTTCTAAAAATTCATCAACCAGGATCGGGTGCCCAGCTGTCACATCAGCAGAGCGAGCGATATAATCGATGAGTTGGTCGGCGGTATACACTATTTCCATTGCTCTACCACCTAGAACATAACTAGGGCGTACCAGCACTGGATAGCCAATCCGCTCGGCCGCACCCACCACTTCATCCAGACTGCGACCGGTACCGTAATCGGGCCGGTTGATCTTTAATCTGTCCAGCAACTGGCCAAATTTTTCACGATCCTCGGCCCAATCAATATTAGCGGCTGACGTCCCCAGAATCGGTACCCCTGCTGTGGTCAGGGCTTGTGCTATTTTCAGAGGCGTCTGACCGCCAAACTGAATCAGAACACCATCCGGTTGCTCAAAATCAACGATATTGAGGACATCTTCTAAAGTTATGGGCTCAAAATACAGTCGATCCGCCAAGTCAAAATCGGTAGATACGGTTTCCGGGTTACAGTTGATCATTATGGTTTTAAAACCCAATTCCTGCAAACCAAAGACCGCCTGCACGCAACAATAATCGAATTCAATACCTTGGCCAATTCGATTGGGACCTCCGCCCAGAATGATAACCTTTTTACTGGGCAAAGGTTGAATTTCATTTTCTTCTTCGTAAGTTGCGTAACAGTAAGGTGTTCGAGCTTCGAATTCGGCGGCACAGGTATCCACCGCTTTATAAACAGGTAATATGCCTTGCTCTTTACGGTATTGACGGATTTCCAACTCAGTCTTTTTATATTGGCGCGCCAGTTGCCGATCAGAAAATCCTTCGCGCTTCAGATACCGAATGTTTTGCACATTATATTCTACCGGTTGAACATCAGCTAATTGCTTCATCTGTTGTAAAAACCAGGGATCGATCCGGGTCTGAGCATAAATACTGTCGATTGTTTTTCCAGCCTTAAAAGCCTGCCAGATTTTCAATAGGCGGAAAGCGGTGGGAAAACGTAGTTTATTCAAATCCAGATCGCGGGCACGACTGGCCTCCGGATCACCCCCAGCCGGTGGTTTTGGCTCAAATCCATCTAACCCGACTTCCAATGATCGCAGTGCCTTTTGCAGGGATTCCCGGAATGTCCGGCCAATCGCCATAACCTCACCAATGGATTGCATCTGCACCCCCAATACGCCAGAGGATGAGGGGAATTTTTCAAAATCGAAACGAGGTATTTTAGTAACAACATAATCGATAGCTGGTTCGAATGCGGCCAGCGTCTCCCCGGTGATATCGTTTGGTAATTCATCCAGGGTATAGCCGATTGCCAGCTTAGCAGCAATTTTTGCAATGGGAAATCCAGTGGCTTTGGATGCCAAAGCCGAACTACGGCTAACCCGGGGATTCATTTCCACTATTACCATCCGGCCGGTTTTCGGGTGAACCGCAAATTGCACATTGGAGCCACCGGTTTCCACACCCACAACCCGCAGGCAAGTCAGAGCCCAATCGCGCATCTGCTGATATTCACGATCTGAAAGAGTCATCGCCGGAGCCACCGTTACCGAGTCACCGGTATGAACGCCCATGGGATCAATGTTTTCGATTGAACAAACCACGATAGCATTATCAGCTTTATCGCGGATCACTTCCAGTTCATATTCTTTCCAGCCCAACAGAGATTCTTCGATCAGGACCTCGCCTACTGGGCTGGCATCAATGGCTATTCTAACCAGTTCACCATATTCTTCGTGGTTATAGGCAATGCCACCCCCGGAGCCTCCAAGGGTAAATGAAGGCCGCAGAATGACCGGAAAATTGATTTGTTCCAGCAGTTGCTCGGCCTCAAGTGTTGATTTAATCAACCCCCCATGAGCCACGGGTATGTCGGCTTCAGCCATAATTTGCTTAAATTGCTCACGATCTTCACCGCGATCAATGGCAGTGCTATTGGCGCCGATCAATTCTACTCCGTAACGCTCCAACACAGCACTACGATCAAGTTCCTGGGCCAAGTTGAGAGCTACTTGTCCACCCATAGTTGGCAGGATTGCGTCCGGTCGTTCTTTAACAATGATGGCTTCGCAATACTCCAGATTGACCGGTTCAATATAGGTCCGGTCAGCCAAATCCGGATCAGTCATTATTGTGGCTGGGTTGGAGTTTATCAGAATTACGCGGTAGCCTTCCTCTTTCAATGCCCGTACGGCCTGGGTACCTGAATAATCGAATTCGCAACCTTGACCGATCACAATCGGTCCGGCACCAATTATTAGAATCGTTTCCAGATCAGTACGTTTCGGCATAAGATTATTTCCCGTTCCGAAATTGTTGCATTAAATTGATAAACCGGTCAAACAGGTAGCGGGAATCATGGGGTCCCGGTCCTGCCTCGGGATGGTATTGGACCGAAAAAGCCGGAATATCCCGGACGACGATTCCTTCCATTGTCCCGTCATTCAAATTCAAATGGGTGATTTCGACTGTCTCCGGCAGTGAATCTCTGGCAACAGCAAAGCCGTGATTCTGGCTGGTAATTTCCACTCGTCCGGTACGCAGATCTTTTACCGGATGGTTGCTGCCCCGGTGACCAAATTTCAGTTTATAAGTTTTACCACCCAAAGCCAGTACTAAAATCTGGTGCCCGAGACAGATGCCAAATAACGGTACCTTGCCTAATAATCTACCAACTGTTTGCACAGCATAATCGACCGCTGCAGGATCACCGGGTCCATTGGATAAGAGCACTCCAGCAGGATTTCGGGCCAGTATATCCCGGGCTGTTGTTTGAGCCGGAACGATCTCAATTTCACAGCCCCGTTTCGCCAGCAACCGTAAAATATTTCTTTTAATGCCGAAATCCAGGGCAACAACCCTGAATCGCTGCTTCGGTTTAACAGCCGTTTCAGTCCAATGATATGCTGCGTGGCAGGTAACGGCTTGAGCCAGATCCTGTCCGGTCATAGCAGGAATTAATTTCAGCTTTTTTTTCAGTGCAACCGGATCCGAATCGATGGTCGAGATAATACCATTCATCGCTCCTCGAGCGCGAATATGGCGGGTCAGGGCGCGGGTATCAATTCCCTGGATGCCAACTACATTCTGTTCACGCAAATAATCGCCTATTCCGCATTGGGCCCTCCAGTTGGATGGTACGATTGTTTCCTCGCGAATAATCAGACCAGCTACTTGAATACGGTCTGATTCAACATCTTCCAAATTGATTCCGTAATTACCAATATGGGGGGAAGTGAGGGTGACTATTTGACGATGATAAGAGGGATCAGTTAATATTTCCTGGTAACCGCAGAATCCTGTATTAAAACAAACTTCACCGGTAGTTTCCCCCTCTGCTCCAAAAGTTAGTCCTGTAAAACTTCGGCCATCTTCCAGGACTAACAGAGCCGGAGAATTACGATTCACAGTTGGGTCAACTCCAGTTTAGTTTTATCAATCGTGGATTAGGATTGAATTGCCGACCCACTTTAGCCATAGGCTGGCTGTTCAATTGAACGACATCGGCAGTAAAATGAAATTGTCCACCGAGCAATGATGAACCTACCCCATAGGCATCCACCGGAACTTGATCCTTTTCAAAAGAAGCTATCCTATCCTGGTTGAATCCACCGGAGACAATAATTTTAACATGCTCAAATCCCTCATTATCCAATGCTTGTCGCACTTTTTGCACTAATTGCGGATTCACGCCGGTAGGCGGATAACGCTCCATTGTCCTATCCACGGATTGATCCACCAGTCGATCAGATGTATCAAGGCGAACCCCCCACAGTTTTTCACCTAATTCACGAGCAACTTCCAAGGCTGTTTTCACACTGTCATTATGGAAATCCACCAGGGCAATCAGGTTAGCCTCCGGATAATTTTCATTGAAGAGTTGCGCAGCTTTCACTGTATCACCGCCACAGGCGGCAATCAAAGCATGGGGTGTAGTTCCGGCACCAGTGGCACCCCACCAGGCACCTTGGGCATCGGTGGAAACCAGGGCGGCTCCACCAATTCGGGCGGCATAACCATCACCGCCCTGCACAGTCCAATGATCGAAGCGGGCCGGGAAAAACAGGACCGGCTTGCCGTTTGCCGCCTGTACAACCCGATTTACATTAGTGGCAATCAATGTTCGCCTGGCCAGCACACCCAGATAGATGGTCTCCAGATGGGCAAACTGGTATAGCGGTCCTGCAATTGTCATTACAGTATCATATGGTGCTGCCGGGTCACCATCACGCAAACAACTCACTTGCAGCTCCGAGCTGGTATTCACCCACAGATCGTCCAACTCCTGTTCCAACTCCAGTCTCCGCTGGCGGGCTTGCCGCCAAGTATCGCGGTCTTTGTGGTAGGTGGCACGAATCTGTTGCTTTAATTTTATATAATTATCAAAAACGAAATAAACTCGTTCCGAATTACGGTAATAACCGGAGCATAATTTGATAACTGCCAGGGCTTCATCGATACCGCAAATAACAGCATCATTTTTTTGAAAGACCTGCATCAGGACCTCATCCTGCATCCCGGCCTTTTCTAAAACAACCTTGGAGCGCCAGAAATAGACATCGGAGCGGTAACCACGGCGAATCTCATGGACCGGGATATCGAAGGTCTCCGGTGGCAGGGGTTTCCAGAATTGGGCGGTAGGGGTCATTTTATTTCAAGAACACCACTTTTTGTGTCGTGGATGAAACAGATGAATTTAATTGTACCAAATATACACCCGATGAAATACCCCTGGCCATCCAGGTCAGAAAATAGTTACCGGCAAAGCTGGTGGGCGGAACCTGCGTATCTGGTAATTCCGTTGCGACGGCGTTGAAGCTGCCATTCATGGTTCCAGCCTAATCAAAAGACAATTGACCATAATAGGACGAAAGCAATGTCTGAGCAGCAAGGTTTACAGCAAACACCACATTCACAATGGACAGTATTCCATATTGATTAACTCTAACCAAGGGTATTATCCTCTAATCAATTAATCTAAAACTCCGATACAATCTACAGAATTCAAACCAAGCAATAAAGTAACTATCTTTATAAATGGAACCGGTTTCAGTTATTTTTGAAACAGTTGACAGTTATTTTTTTCGTACCGAAGAGCCTCCGTATGTACGAATACTCTGAGTTGCAATTTCCCCGAAATAAACGACTGAAGCAGACCCTGTGACACTACCAGTCAACTCACCGCCAATCATCGTGAACTCGGTTTTAGAACTACCCACCAGATCTACATCGGCATTAGTTATTTTGCTACCGCTGAAATCCACATCGACTGATCCATCACATTCCAATTCCAGATTCTCAATCACATTATTTTCGCCAATCACCCGACCTGATCCCTTGAAATCCAAAATGAGATTTTCACAATCAAAATCAGAGATGTAAACCCTGGAATTACCTGTAGCTGCCAATTTCTCTAATAGCGGCAAGGTTATTTCGGCTTCCAATTTTGACCGGCCTGAACGATGCAAGCGGCTTTCACGGAGGTATAAATCCTGACCGGTCTGGTTAGTCCGGATCCGCTTCACTAAATATTCGGGACCCTCAATTCTGACCTTGTACTCCGAGCCTTGTTCGATTGCAATATGCCAGGCGCCTCGGAATTTCAGACTGGTGAAATCCGTCAACGGCAGATCTTCAATTACAATCTCATCGCCGTATTGACCATATTCCATTGCCGACTTCGTTAGGCCGGAATCCAATACTATCCGTAAATACAGCACAATTATCAATACAATGATAAACGGAATCGATAAGGCGATAAGTATTAATTTTTTAGATTTTTTCATAACGGTCCTCATTTTTGCTGCGACTGATACTGTCGATATAATTTTTCCAGTTCCTCGATCGAGATTGTTAGTACGTCCATTGTTTTAAACAATCTGGGCAGATCATTGGAAATAAAATCATCCTGCTTCAAGCGGCGGGTACTTTTGGATGCGCCATCAGCCACAAAATATCCAATCCCACGGCGATTAAAAATGATCTCCTTTTGCTGCAGATAAGCATATGTCCGCAGAACCGTATTGGGATTCACTTCAATATCAACAGCCAGTTCGCGGATCGAAGGAATTTTCGCCCCGCTTTCCCATTTACCGGTCAATATCATCTCACAGATATAATCGGAAATCTGCAGATAAATGGCTTGGTCTGTCCGAAATTCCATTCTAGGCCTCCGTTTCTTTCAACCGGAAATAAGTAATCAGCCATAAAAATGGAGCGAACAGCCAATAAAAAGTGAGTTTCATCAGCCTGGCAAATCCCATAAAGAAATTTTCCAACTGATCTTCCATAGCAGATGATGGTAAAATAATATCTTCCGGAGAGAAACTCCAACCTTGGATGTAATTCCAAAAGACTATTTTTACCAGGAAAACAATAAAGATACTTACGGCCAGTTGTAACAGGAAGAGAAATAGATTAGTCTTGATAAACGCCTGTTTCTTGTAGTATACAGCTCCCAAAAGAAAAATCGATTGGGTTATAATATATATACCGATGCAGATCCATACAACACGATCAAATGGATTAAACAGCGGGTAACCATAACCAAACAATAATGCATTCAATACTGACATCAGCACCGAAAATAGGAAATATAATATCAGAGTACCGGCCACATATCCGATTGTGGTCAGAACCAGTTTGCTAAGGAACTTTTCCAAATTGGAAGCCGGCAAAGTAAGATAAACATAGCTCCGCTGAGAATGATGCAAATCATTGAACGATTGACTGGTAACGATAAATCCGCCGATAAACAGCATAAGTAGATAAAATGCAAGTGGGACAACCGCTTCGCCGTTGGTCAACATCGCGACCATGTTTATGAACAACAAGATACCGATGGCTGCTCCGGCGGTAATCAGGATCGTACGGTAATTGGTCAGTAAATCATTTTTTATCAGAAGCCAGAAACGCTTGAGATCAAAGCGGGAATTAACCTGCATGTTGCACCTCCTTTTGAAAAATTGTATTAATCTCCGTGCGCTTATTAATTACCGAATTGAACAGAATCTCAAGATCAATTTTAGTGTCGATCCCGTCAGTATTTTGGTTCATAACCGCATAGCCCCCCAAAACTTTTTCATAATAAAGGACAGTATCGGATTTCGGCTCATCCGGTTGCAGGGTAACTGACAGATGATCGGTAACTTCATCCAGGCTAGCATTAAAGATAATTTCGCCTTCATCTAGAATGATAATCGGATCGATTAGATTTTCCATATCCCGCACCTGATGTGTGGAAATAATAAAAGTGCGCTCATCATTCATCGAGCCAGCCAGTATTTTTCTAAATTGGCTTTTGGTTGGAATATCCAAACCGTTAGTCGGTTCATCCAGGATGAGTAACCGGCTATCGGTAGCCAATCCAAAAGCTATCAGGAATTTTTTCTTCTGGCCATATGATAAACCGGATAAACGAGCCTGGGCTGGTAATTGAAAATCATGGCGATAAGTATTAAATAATGTACTATCAAACCGAGGATAGAAAGGAGCATATAACTTGATGTATTCCTCAATTTTTACCGGCGGCAGGTAAAACTCCTCAGGGATAAAGAACAGTTCCCTTAATAATAAAGGTGAACGTTCTCCAGGCCTGAATCCCAATACTTTGCATTCACCGGATATTGGAAAAAGCAGGCCGGCAATTAATTTTAAAAGCGTTGTTTTACCGGCCCCGTTTTTGCCTAACAGCCCATATACGTTGCCCGGTGCTAATTCCAAACTGAGTTTTTCAAACAAGTTTTGCCCTTTGGAGTATTCAAAGAACATTTGGTTGATCTTAATCATTTGTACCTCAATATTAGTGTACTATTACATTAGTGCACTAAGATAATACAGCTAAATCAAATTTCCTGTCAAGTTTATTTTTATTTATATACGCATTGGTGCTACTTCATATGGCTGTATAGCTCTAATTTCAAACCAATACAACAAATGGAATCAAAATGATAAGACGTATGACCCTTCTACTATTTATTGTACTGATTGGACCGATAACAGCATCAGATCAGCAATGGGCTGAATTGGGTACTTTTAAGTTGGAGAGCGGTGCCATAATCCAAGATTGCCGAATCGGTTATCGTACTTTCGGCACATTAAACGGAAATAAATCAAATGCTGTTCTCTTCCCCACCTGGTTTGGCGGAATCAGTGAACATCTGGGCAATCTGGTCGGGCCGGATAAACTGGTTGATAGTACTCGTTTTTATATTATTACCATTGATGCGTTAGGGAATGGTGTATCCTCCTCCCCCTCAAATAGCAAACAGCAACCAAATATTAACTTTCCTAAATTCAATATTCGTGATATGGTTAATTCTCAATATCGGACTTTAACGGAAATCCTGGAAATTGATCATCTTCATGCTATAATCGGCGGTTCCATGGGTGGGATGCAAACATTCCAATGGATTGTCAGTTACCCTGATTTTATGGATAAAGCCGTTTCTTATGTAGGCGCTCCCTGGCAAACCGGTTATGGGCGTCTGGTTTGGGAAGCAGAATTGCTGGCCATTGAATCCGGTTTGGAAAACATGGTTCCTCTGGCAACAATTACCGAACAAGTAGCCTTAATTCAAATAATGAATGCCTACACACCGGAATATCGAAACCGCAAAACATTGCCCGCGGAAGTAACCGTTTTCCGGCAAGATTATACCAGGAGATTCGCGAAAAATTTCCGGATTTATGATTGGGCAGCCCAACTGCGTGCCATGATGGCTCACGATATTACAAAAATTCTTAATGGAGATCGCACAATCACGGCACAAAAGGTTAAAGCAGAAACCTTCATTCTTGTATCCCAGCAGGATCATCTGCTAAGTCCTGGGCCGGCATTGGAATTTGCAGAATTGTTAGGTGCCCAAACCCTGGTTTTTGACAATGACTGCGGCCACCTGGCACCGGGCTGTGAAATGGAGCGTTTTGTTAAAGCTGTACACAAATTTTTGAATAATTAAAAAAATAGTGCTCTATTTTACTCTACCCAATTATGAATACTGACATTTTAAACTTACTCAGCTCCATAATAACTTAATAAATTTCTGCATGTACATTATTTTTATATCTAAAACAATTCGGTGGATCATCTTCGGTCTTATGCTCATTACAATTGCTTGGGGATCATCCCCATTAATGATAAAAGTCAATCAGCCGGGAATGCTAATACTGGAATTTGAAATCGATAGCATATTTGTGGAAAATGATTCTATCATTATTACTAAACCCGGTCTCCCACTAGAACAATCTGCCGGTTACCCACAAATTCCCTATCGCACAGAAGTAGTGCTTGGCCTTCCCGGAACGGCTCTAATGGAAGTCTTTGCAGACCAACCAACCATAATACCTGGCTATACTCCAACACGCGCTCCGGCAGAACGTGCAAAAGGAATCAATTACAGCGTTAACTCTATCCCGTGGGATGGTTCTGATTACCCTGATCACTTAGTGCAATTAATACCGGTAGGGAAAATCCGTGGTCATGAAAGCAGTTCGCTCAAGATTTATCCGGCCCGGATTATTTCAGGAAATCTGGTCTGGCATCGCCATATCACGATTAAACTATCCTGGAGCAAGCCATCATCCTTAAGCCCTCGATTATTGTCACAAAGCAAATTATCGGACATACCTATCCAGCGAACTCCAATGCCACTGAACCGACAGACAGTCATTCCGGATTACCAGTATTCAGCCAATATTGCTAAAATCACTCTTAATAAAACAGGCTGGTATCAATTGACATATTCAACTTTGGCCGACAGTGGGCTAGCTATATCCGGAGTTGATCCACGCAGTTTCAGATTGTGGAACCAAGCTCTGGAGATATTAATCTATATGGAGGGTGAATCTGACGGTGTTTTTAATTCGGATGATAAAATAATATTTTTTGGTGAAAAAAATGTTGCCAGCGAAAATGCCCCCTATCGCAATAATTTCTATACCAGTCAGAATGTATATTGGCTGACTTGGGGAACCGAGCATGGCATTCGTTACGTTTCTGAAAGTGCTTATCCTGATCTTCCTGAAAACCAGGTTTTAATTCCATTGAGTTACACCTATACCGAACATTATGAGCAGGATGATTACTTCGCCCGTTTGGGAAGTATGCAGACCCATGAACAGTGGGATGCTTTTGATCATTTTTTTATGGAACCGCCTATTAACGGCGGTACATCAGAGCGCTTTGAAATTGAATTATACCAGCCCCGCAACACAAATACAGTTGAATTTCAGGTTAATCTGGAATTCCAGGGAATAACTGATGGCAACCATTCTTTACAAACCTTCATCAATGGCTATAAAGTCGCCGATGGCAATTGGTCCGGACAGGAATCCTTTCAGGTTACTGAAGATCCAAACCAGGTACTGCAAAATGATTTTTTGAACAACGGCGCCAATGAATTACTGATTACGCTGGAGGGCAATGATCCGACTAACCGCTATGATCAGGTTTATTTGAACTGGATAGAAATAACCTATGATCGCTTATATCAGGCTCATGAAGATCAAATAGTGTTTACTAGTGACAGCGACCTTCCGATTACAACCCAATTTGAGGTCTCCAACTTTTCAAATAATTTTATCCTGGTATTCAAGGAGGGAGTCTCGCGAATCCAGGATTTTGTTGTGATTCATGATTCCGGTACCAACCACTACAAGGTTATTTTTCAGGATTATTTGACTTCTAATACAACCAAGTATCACTGCCTGATTGAAGACAGCCTGCTTCATGTTAATTCCTTGCAGGTGGTAGCGCCGGTATTAATGCCTTTGAGTCAGGGGGGGGCGAATTATCTGGTATTAATGCCCGATTCTTTCAGCACCGTCCTGGAACCTCTAATCAACCTGCATAATGGCGTTGGCGTAAATGTTGACGATATATACAGACAATACAGCGGCGGCGTTCTATCACCATATGCCATCAGGGATTTTCTTGCTGATGTATATTACCACTGGAACCCGGTACCGGTGGAAGTACTGATCGCCATGCAGGGTGGCTGGTTCGGTTGGACTGGAGGCTACTCCAATCCGGACGCCTATATCCCTTCAATGAAAATGCAGACTAAGGGATGGGGGGCTGCGTCATCGGATTTCTGGTATACGCTGGTCGATGGAGAAGATTTAATTCCGGAATTTGCCATCGGACGCCTGCCGGCCAGAAATACAATTGAGCTGGAGCTAATGGTTCAGAAAACACTTAATATGCAAACTTCCGAGCAACAAACATGGCAGAACCAGGTTCTGATGATCGCCGGTTATGAAGAAGCCTTTAAAATACAATCGGAATCCTTGATCCGGAACATCATTACCGAGGGTATATTCCCCGCACGCCTCAATATTGATAAATACTCGGAAGGCGGTCCATTTTATGGTTCCACTGACACACTCGTGAATCATTTCGCAGATGGAATGGTCTATATCAATTTCCTGGGCCATGGTGGTGGTGCTGTCTGGGGCGACCGTTCGCTGTTTACATTAGGAGACGTGGACAACCTGTCGAATCCCGGTAAAACACCATTCGTTACCAGCATGACCTGCTTTACCGGTGATGTAACCAACCCCAATGCCTTGGGGCGCCGATTAATGGGTTATGATCAGGGTGGTGTTGTTGGTTGGTTCGGCAGTGCCGGTGTTGGTTGGATAATCAATGATTATTTATTATTGCAACCAATTCACCAGCGCTTGTTCTCCACACCGGAATTATCGATTGGCGAGATTATAAATCAGGCCAAGATACAATATTTTGCCACGAATACCAGTTATCCTGATATCGCCCGCAGCCAGGTATTTCAGTTCAACTTATCAGGCGATCCAGCAATGATACTGCCGTTGCCAATAAAGACTTTAATTCAGCTTACACCCCTGGATCCCGAACCAGGTGAAACCATCAAGATTACATTATCACAAATCAGCATTGATTCATTACGGGTCCAGCTTTTCGACAGCAATCGTATTCCCACTACCCGTTATCCGCAATTACTGCAACCCACTTCAGGATCACAATATAATTATCCGCTATCCACATCTTTGATCCCAGATAATTATAATCTTATCTGTTCCTGGAAATCAAACGGAAGTTGCTTTCGCAGTTACTCCCCAATATCAATTTCCGGTACAAATATTACCTTTAATGAAATCATTCCAACCGACCCCAGTTACTTGGATAGTATCCAGGTTATTATTCAAGCAATTGATCGTCAAGGAATCGATTCTGTCCAATTATTGGTCAATGGTAGCTACTTTGCGAATATGGTTCCATTTGGCAACAATCTGTATCAATTGAATACGCTTATCGCTCCGCAAAACGCCGGATCTCAACTCACGTTACAAAGCCGGGTTGTTGACAATACCGGGCAAGTATCTTTAAGCCCGGAAAGACAAATTATTATCCGCCGCTTACCAGAATTCACGGTAAACAATATTAGCATACTGGTTGATAACAACATTCAATTAACTTGCACTGTCAATAACAGCAGCAGCGGAAGCGGAAACGCAATTATCCTTTTCGAACGATTTATGTCAGATGATTGGGAGCCAATAGGAGCGGACACAATCGCTTTTGCCGGCCGTGGTAAATTGCATGCGGTAGTGCCCTGTGCTTTAACATCAGGTATTAACGAATATCGTGCCTCAGTCAGCTCTGATTTTAGCGGTACAACCATCGATACAACCACTGGATTTCTGGTAACAAATGCCTTTTGGGTCACACCGCAACTGGGAACCACTACTGATCTACAAACCCATTCCTTGGTATACTTTGCGGGTATCGAGTTAGAAATTTCTCCCGGATTAACAGCCATACCTTTCCCTATCCGGTTTCAAGACTGCAATTCTATCGATCTACCATACCAACCCGCTCTTAAACCGGTTCTGGTCGATACAACGCGATTGGGCATTGAGTTACTGGCCCCATCAACAATACCCATTACCGCTACCTGGAGGCTTAATAATACGCTGCCTGACACGGTTGCACTCTACCAGTATTTTCCAGATCGTGAAATCTGGTTGCCGGTTATTAATTCTTCTTTTATCGATTCATCTGTGACCTTTCATTCCACTGCACCCGGACGTTGGGCTTTTTTAACATCGACTGATACTAAACCACCACAGTTGGAAGCAACCATTAACGGACAGCGCTTCCTGCATAACAGTTACCTTAATTCACGCCCGGTAATATCTTTGATCGGTCAAGACAACAATGGGATCGATCACCGTCCATCAACTTTTCAAGTCTGGATCAATGATCAAAAACTAGCTAATCCCAAAATATCTGTAATGTCCGGGCAGACCAATCAGATTGGCATTCAATTCACACCAACCCTTACCAGCATTGATACCAGTATGGCAATGATCTTACAGGACGCTTCCGGCAACAAATCTGATACGTTAAAATTGAAATTTATCGTCAGTGAAAAACTTAAGCTAATTGACTATGGTAATTTCCCAAATCCCTTTACTGATCAGACCCGTTTCGCGTATGAACTAACCGAAACCGTAGATGAATTCAGTCTCAATATTTATACCGTTGCCGGCCGCCGTATTCGCCATCTGACAAAGGGTTCCACCCTGACTGATCTAGACCCCCGGGTCGGCGCTTATCATGAAATCATCTGGGATGGCCGCGATAAAAACGGCGAATTTGTTGCCAATGGCGTATATTTTTATCAAATCAAGATTAAGAAAGGTAAAACTGTGATTGAGCGACGAGGTATAATAGCAAAAGCCCGATGACAAATTTTCTATATTTGAGGCAGATCAACCAACACAGCCTCGCCATCGGTTTGAAACACAATCTCCAATGGTTGTTCATTAGTAATCGATACACCATCACGGAGCCCCGCTTTTATTCCATTAATGGTGACGGTACCGGCTGATACTACCAGATAGGCGTGCCTGTCATGACCAAATTCATGTTTTAATGTTGTGCCTGAGACTGATTTAGCAACCCACAGAGCCGCATCCTGATAAATACGTAGAACATTTCTGGTCCGATGTTCATCCCGGCCTGAGACTAATAATTGTAATTCTGTTACTGGTTGTTGAGGGAAGGGTTTCGTCTCCCAGCGCGGTTTAATGCCCGGTTCTGCCGTTTCAATCCAGATTTGAAACAGGGTCGTATCGACTTCCTCAAGATTATATTCACTGTGCATTATTCCACTCCCGGCCGACATAACTTGAACATTCCCTTCAACTGTCCGTCCTTTATTCCCTAAATTATCTTCATGAGAAATTGCCCCCTTACGGACGTAAGTGATGATTTCCATGTCTCGGTGAGGGTGCATCGGGAAGCCGGTTCCGGCCTTAATGGTATCATCATTCCAGATCCGGAGAGGCGGGTAACCCATACGATTGGAATCAAAATAATGGGCAAAACTAAAGTGATGTCGGGCATCCAACCAGCCATGGTTCTGGTGTCCTAAAGATTCAAACGGAACTACTCTTATCATATTTATCTCAATAACTCGGGTGTTAATTATTAACAAAATCAGATAATCAAGTAACCTGATAACCTTCATTAAGTTCCTGATTAATATTAGATTGGTTAGTTAGCGAAAAATGGAATAAAATGTGCTAAAAAACATCGGGATAAAAGTGGGTTAATCCGCCGCTTTATTGTAAATTGTTCCGGTTATCGTGAGAATTATTTACCCAGGGTATGTATGCGACATTTGATCCAAGAACTTAGACGACGCAAGGTTTTTCGTGTGGCCGGCGTGTATGCATTAGTCTCATGGATCATCATGCAGATCGGTGAAGTTACCTTTCCCGCGTTGTTACTTCCTCAATGGGCGCTAACACTGGTAATTGTACTTCTGATTATCGGTTTTCCAATTGCTATCCTTTTATCCTGGGCTTTTGATATCACCCCCACGGGGATTAAACGTGACCGACTCGGCACTTCCGAATCAGAATTACAAGCGGTGTCGATACCATTTCCATCTCAGGCTATCCCAATCCGCTCAAAATATCGTAATATAGGGCTGATCTCAGCAGGGATCGGTGTCGTAATAATAATAAGCTGGTTAGTTCTGCCGCAAATGGGACTATTCGGTCTGCAAACAAATATCGAATCAAATTCTTTGGCTGTATTGAACTTTGAGAATCTTCGTGATATAGATGATAAAGACCGTCTGGGACAGATCCTTCAGGAATTAATCATAACCGATTTAGCAGAATTAAAATCATTCAAAGTATACAGCAGTCAGCGATTATACGACCTGCAAAACCAACTGGGCCAGTCCGATAGCCGCTCCATTAATCCTTCAGTTGCCCTTGAAGTTGCTCGGATGGCTGGGGCAGCAATTATGTTGACCGGTAATATAATTCAAACTGGTGCCAAAACCATCTTAACGTCACGATTGATCGAAGTTGATCGGGGAACGGTAATAAAATCACAACGCGTCGAGGGTACTGATGTGTACGCCATGGTAGACGAGCTGACAAACAAGGTGCGCGCAGATCTCAATTTGACCAATCAGGATATTCAAGATATTGAAATTCCGGTAATTGAAAAAACTTCCCGCTCAATGACAGCTTTCCAGCATTATTTGGAAGGCATGGACTTGTTTAATGAACAGAAGTTCAAACCGGCCATCGAACATTTTGACGAAGCTATTGCTATTGACTCCAGTTTCTCCAGTGTATACTATAACCTGGCAATGGCGCAGTGGTGGGCTCAGTCAGAAATGATGGAGGCGACTTCCGAACAGGCTCTGGCCACGCTGGATAAGTTTTTATCCCACCAATTCTATAAAACTACCAAAGAAAAACTACTGGCCGAGGGCACCAGGGCGCTAATAAAACAAAATTTCGCCGAAGCACAAGAATTATTCTCGCAATTAGTAAATTTTATTCCCGATGAAAAAGATGGTTGGTATGGATTGGGTGAGGCTCTCTTCCATGGTCCAAGTGACCTGGACGGCGCCGGAGAAGCTTTTGAAAGAGTCCTTTATCTGGATCCAAATTATAAATTGGCTTATCGACATATCTTCGACATCTATGCCAGTAGAAAGCAATTTGAAGAAGGTAAAATGAAAGCCGTTCAGTATGTATCATTATTCCCCGATAGCCACTGGGGACCGTTTTACATGGCTATGATGACTGATGGTAGCGGAGATCATTTTAAAGCTGCCGAACTTTATGTTAATGCCATTGAAATTTATGCTGATTTTAAGCAGGCCTATAAAAATTTGTCCAATCTCTGCTATAAATATTTAGACTATAACGATGGACTTAATTTTGCTAGAGAATTGGTTTCATTTTATCCACAGAAATCGAATCCATATTTGTTAATGGGTCGGTTACATAGTAGTATCGGCGATCACGGAGCTGCACTCCAGGCTTTTGAAAGTGGACTGTTGTTAGAGCCTGATGAATATTCATTTATTGTAGAAATCGGTTATACTTATCAATTGATGGGACTATACAGTACCGCCGAGGAAAAATATCAGGTATTACGGAATCCCGATCTGAGTGACCACTGGCAACAATACGGTCGACAGATGCTTACCGGATTGTATAGTGAACAAGGGAAAATAAGTCAGACTCTACAATTATTGGATGAGGAAATAAGTGAAACTCGAGACTTGGGGCCAAACCAGGTGGTTCAAGCACTATTAGGGAAGGTCCTT
Organism: Fidelibacterota bacterium; assembly: GCA_030634675.1. The sequence goes on along the minus strand of DAOWAH010000003.1, from coordinate 11,419 downwards.
ACCCTATCTTTTATTTCAGATTTTGATCAAGCCCTACAAATATTGGATTCGGCGGTAAGTCTTGAACCTGTTACAGATCTATTACTAAACATCTATTTAATAAGAAGTTTGATTTGCACATTTCAAGAGAATAATGAAAGTCTTAACCAGATCATACTTTTGGTGGAAGCAATGTATCCGGACGGTGACAAGATGCGGAAATCAAGCTATGACATGTTTTATCATGCAATGTTATTTCAAAAGCAATACTTGGCTGATGAATTCCAACTGGCGTTACAGGAATATAATCTAATAACTGAATCATCTGAAATACGGGATTATTTTCTCTACCAGAAAGCGATTAGTTATCTACGCTTAGGCGATTACGAACAGGCTCTGGCAACCACTGAAGATATGCAAAAACCGAACCTGAGTCGTCAGTCTAGATCTTTTGTGTACCCACGCTCATTTTACGCACGAGGTTTAATCTATGAAGCCATGGGTAATTTATCCCAAGCCCGGCAAAACTACCAGAAGCTGGGCAATATCTGGAAAGATGCTGATATCAATCTATTAGATCGCCGCGATGTTTTAGATCGACTGCAGCGTATCAACCGCGAAATTGGTTAATCCTTTCAGATAATTAAAACCATACTACCGGTGTTATGGAGCCCCACAGGTAAACCGGGGGTACTTTAAATTTACGCCCTGTGGGACGACATCCCGATCTTGTGATGAATTTTGGAATTCATCCACACCCAAAGCATGTACTGAACAGCCTGCCCCGATAGCGGAACGTAGTGGAGTGTATCGGGGAAGTGAATGTGACATTGGTATTCTTCTTGTCGGGATAAATCCGGAATGTCTGATACTACTCTTCCAATGCACTGATTGTTAATTCGATTATATATCGAGTTGACGCAACTCTCTCAGTACCGTTGACAACATTTCGTCATTGAAATCAAGGTGGGTTACCATCCGTATTATTTGATGTCCCATACTGATTACAAGAATTCCCGCTTTAGTCAGTGTTCGAATAAAATTTTCACTGTTTACATCATTCTTGAGGATAAAAATTACAATATTAGTATCTACCGGTATTATTTCTTTAACATAGGGCATTGTTTCAATTGTTTCACCAAGAATCTGCGCACGGCGGTGATCATCTTTCAGCCGGACAATATTTTGATCAAGTGCATAGATACCGGCAGCGGCCAAATAGCCGGCCTGCCGCATTCCCCCGCCCCATACTTTGCGTATCCGGCGAGCTTGTTTGATAAGTTCGTTGTCTCCCAACAAAACCGATCCCACCGGGGCACCCAGTCCTTTGGAAAGACAGATTGAAATCGTATCAAAAATTTCACCAAAATCTTCCGCGGATTCACCTGTTTCTGTTAATGCGTTAAACAGACGAGCACCATCCAAATGCAGTTTTAAATCATTTTTAACACAGACTTTGTGAATATCACGAATAGTTTGAATATCCCAGTAACTACCACCGCCTTTATTACAGGTATTTTCAATAACCACCATTTTCGAGACCGGGTGATGAACATCGTCAGGGTTAATATTCGTAAGCAGATCTTCTGCGTTAAAGCGCCCCCGGTCTCCGGATAACAAGCGGACCGAGGCTCCGGAATTCCGGGCAATACCACCACCTTCATAATGATATACATGACTGAGACGATCACATAGGACCTCATCACCTGGGTGTGTATGACCTTTTATTGCGATCTGATTGGTCATTGTACCGGACGGGCAGAATAGGGCTTTATCTTTGTTAAACATTGCAGCCACTTTGCGTTCCAGTTCATTGACGGTAGGGTCTTCCTGGAATACATCATCTCCGACCTTAGCTGCCGTCATTGCGGCTAACATGCCTTTCGAAGGCCTTGTAACCGTATCACTGCGTAAATCAATCATTCTATCTACCCTTCTAATTGAAATTGACAAAAATTACAGGGTTGAATTTGTATTAAAAACAATTGATGTTGCCAAAACGTTTCCTCAATCTGGGGCAAAATCGGTGCAATCATCAATAATATTGACAATTTTTTAATATTTTAACTTGTTCTAAAGCTACTTTATGTGTAAACTGATTTTAATTAAATTGTTAAGGAGTCGGAAAATGAAGACCGTAACCTACACTAAAAAAGATATTATCCACCGGGTTGCTAAAGAAGTTAATGCCCCGGATCTCCAGACTAAAAGTTTTGTTGACAAAACCTTTCGGGTAATGGCCGAAATGTTAATCGAAGAACATGAACGTGTTCGTATTGAGATTCGGAATTTTGGCGTACTTGAGGCAAAACCCACAAAAGCTAAACCAAAAGCCCGTAATCCTCGTACTAACGAAATTGTTTATGTACCGGCTCACCGAAAGACTCATTTTAAAGCTGGTAAAATAATTCGCGAAGTTCTGCGCAGACCAACCGAATAATAATAGTCACAAATATTTTAGTACTGGTTCTATTCCCATAGGAATCATTTTTCTTATCGGTAATATTGTAACGTTTGTTTCGGCAGATTAATATTTCCGCGGAAACAGCGCTTTTTATTTTATTGTAACCTTTAGGTTTTCTTATTATCCAAACATTGTAGTTCCGTGAAATCATTGTAAAAAACATGACTATAACTGATAAAGCACACAAACAATTAGTATCAATCTTCAATCAGTCACAGAACAGTGGGAAGACATTACGTTTATTCAGTCCAGGGTTTGGCTGAGGTGGTCCCCGTTTGGATCTTGCTCTGGATGAGCAACAAGACAATGATGATTCGATCGAAGTAAACGGAATCAAAATAGTTTACGATTCTTATCTCGCAATATTCGCAAAAACTGTAAAAATTGATTTCATTGATGATCCCGCCTGGGGTCGCGGATTCCGGATCGGCACCGATTACGGCTGCTGACGATTTTAACGGGGTTTGCAAATTCAGGCTCCGCTTTTATTTTTACTGATCTGACCAGTTAGAAAATCCTGTGTTAAATATTTCAAGCCTTTCTAATATTATATAATGCAACACGACGTAATAATAGTTGGTGCCGGTCCTGCCGGTTCGGCAACTGCCATCATTCTGGCAAATCGGGGGCATGATGTTTTATTAATCGATCAACATAAATTTCCCCGTGATAAAGTATGCGGTGATGGCATTCCACCCGGTTCAGTCCAACTTTTAAACCAACTTGGGTTAGATGAAAAAATCAGGATAGCCGGTTTCAATCAGATTAATGCTATGCGTGTTGTTTCACCTAACAATATGGCGCTGGATTTCAGTTTTACACCAAAGGGCAGTCGGACCGGTTTTTATATTGCTCCTCGGCGAGAATTCGATTACCTGCTGCAACAACAGGCCCTGAGTTCAGGAGCCAAGTTTTTAACCGACCGGGTTAGTGGTGTTAGCAAACATAATAGCAAGATTAACGGAATTCTACTGCAATCCGGTCAGGATATTACGGCACGAGTCGTCGTGGGCGCTGACGGGTCAAATTCAATAGTCTCCCGTTCTCTGCACCAAAATCAGACAAATACTAATAGTAAATTAATCGGAATTCGGGGTTACATATCAGGATTAGAGACAGTTACAGGGTGTGCAGAGTATTATTTTCTAAAGGAAATCTTTCCCAGTTACGGTTGGATTTTCCCTACCGGTCCAACAACAGCCAATATTGGGCTGGGTCTCTACATATCTGCTTATCAATCGCTCGATTCAAGTTTACAGGATCTGCTGGATAAGTTCCTGCAACATGAGCACATCAGAGAGCGATTAGCTCAGGACCATCAGGTCGTAAATGCAAAAGCCTGGTTCTACCATCTGGCGGAAATAAAATTAAAACCGGTTGCATTCAATGGCGCCGTGTTGGTCGGGGATGCGGCCACCCTAATGGACCCGCTCAGCGGGGAAGGAATACGCAATGCCCTTCATTCCGGTATAATTGCAGGAGAAGTAATCCACGATGCTTTAACAACAAATGATTGTACATTAGCCTCTCTTCAGGAATATGAAAAACGCTGTAAGTCCGAAATCTACAGGGTCATTAGACGATCTCTTTTTTTGAGACGTGTCTTATCATCATCACCAGCGCGATTGGAATGGGTGTTTCGTAAAGTTCAAAATAATAAAACAATAATGGAAAAATTATTTAGTTCAATCTCATCTAATTTCAAAATGTGAACGGCAGGCAGTACTTGTGTTACCGATAAATTTAGGATTCCTTTCGTCAAATGATTAACCTGCTCCTGACTGCTTATTTCCTCCTGATAATATCAGTTCTGTTTGCCTATCGAATGATCGAAAAACGTAACAGCTATGCGCATGCCGAACGATTCAGGATGATCCAAGTAATATTGTTTACTGGGTTTTTTCTGATACATGGTATACTGACAATGGGATTTATTAACATGATCAGTTTCATTGCAATCAGTGTGATTCTTAGCGCTACCCTTGAGATCATTGGGACCAACACCGGCTGGTTGACCGGAAAATTCAAATACACCGACCTGGCCTGTCCCTTGCCATCCATTCTTGGTGTACCCCTCTGCTACCCCCTGGCCTGGTGCGGATTAGTATATACCGGGATGTGGACAGCCATTTGTTTTACTGCCGATTTTAATACCGGCAATTTTGAAATCGGGATTCCAGTATTGTTATTGACACCTGCTTTAGTGACCTTGCTGGATGTTATTTTGGACCCGATTGCTGTTCACGAAGGACGGTGGTCCTGGGAAAAACCAGGTCGGTTCTATGGCGTGCCCTTCTCAAATTTCAGAGGGTGGTTCGTCACAACGCTGATCATTATCCTGAGCTTTACTTATGCATTACGACCGGAACTACAGATGAATGACCTATCCCGGTGGTTCGTATTTGCACCAACCTTTGGGTTTGCCTTATTAGCTGCTGCTGCCGGGAGGGTTTGTTTCGAACGACAATTGAAAATTCCGGGAACCATCGCCATAATTACAGCGATTGTATCTTTGACGATCAGCCTAATGAAAATAGTGTAGGGGCTAATTTATGACACCAACCGTCCAGTCGACGCGTATCTTCTGTATCGGCCGAAATTATTTGGATCATATTAACGAACTTTCCAATCAGCGTCCCGCCGAACCGGTAATTTTTATGAAACCAGTTTCTTGCCTGGTACAACCGGATTCACCAATCCATTATCCAAAACATGGGCAAGATCTGCACCATGAAGTAGAAATCGTAGTGCAAATCGGGAAAAGTGGTTCTATCCTGTCTCTGGAAGAAGCGCCGAGCTTCATTGCCGCTATCACTGTTGGCCTTGACCTGACCCTGCGCGATGTACAATCCGGTTTAAAACAAAAAGGTCTGCCCTGGGAAAAGGCCAAAGCATTTGAAAACAGTGCCCCTATCGGTGATTTATTACCTTACAATGATCAGGTTGACCTGGAAACAATTTCATTTGGCTGCCGGGTAAACGGACAAGAGCGACAAGTTGGTAACACCAGCAATATGCTGTTTAGTATTCCGGAAATACTGTTGGCTATCAGTACTGTCTGGAAATTCGAAATCGGCGATTTGATCTACACCGGTACACCGGCCGGAGTCGGATCCCTCAATATTGGTGATGAAATTGAAATCTACAGTAATTTGACCGATTCATTTTCCTGGCGGATTACAGCTTAATTCAGAATCAAAATTTATTATCTGCCGCTTCAAATACGCTAACAACCTGATCCTACCACGTCAGGATGATGCTTCCGTCTACTTGAAATATAGTTAAACTATTTTAGGGTCTTTGATCAAGCAATATTAGCTATGATTGCAGTAGCATACTCGGATGTTTTGATCGGGTCAGTATCTCCCATCAACCGGGCCAGATCGTAGGTCACTTTTTTCTGCCGGATGGTTTTGCTCACTGCCGCCACCACCGCGTCAGACGCTTCTTGCCAGCCCAGATGCTCAAGCATCATCACGCCCGAAAGCAAAACCGAACTGGGGTTCACCTTATCCTGATTGGCATATTTAGGGGCGGTGCCGTGGGTGGCTTCAAACAGAGCTACTTTATTACCAATATTCGCACCTGGTGCCAGACCCAATCCACCGACTTGGGCAGCGCAGGCATCGGAAAGATAATCGCCATTTAGGTTGGGGGTGGCAATTACATCGTATTCATCAGTGCGAGTCAGAATTTGCTGCAACATGGAATCGGCGATCCGATCCTTGATCACGATTTTTCCGGCGGGCACTTGCCCGTCATGTTTTGACCACAGTTCATCTTCGGTGATTGTCTGATCGGCGAATTCTTCCCGTGCAACTTCATAGCCCCAATCCCGGAAAGCACCTTCCGTGAATTTCATGATGTTACCTTTATGCACTATAGTAACAGAAGGGCGCTCATGTTTGATAGCATACTGGATCGCCATCCGCACCAGTCGTTTGGTTCCGGTAATACTAATTGGTTTAATCCCAATACCAGAATCGATACGAATAGCGGTCCCGAAAGTATCTTTAAGAAACTGGATAACTTTTACTGCTTCCGGCGAACCTTCGGCCCACTCAATACCAGCATAGACGTCCTCGGTATTTTCACGGAAGATAACCACATCCATTTTCTGAGGTGCCCGGACCGGACTGGGGACGCCAGCGAAGTAGTTCACCGGACGCACACAAGCATACAGATCCATCATCTGACGTAAGGAAACATTCAGGCTGCGAAAACCACCACCCACGGGCGTGGTCAGGGGACCTTTCAAACTCACGTGATAATATTGAATTGCTGCCACTGTTTCGTCCGGTAAAACATTTCCGGCATACCTTGCCGCCGCACTGTCACCAGCATATATATCCATCCATGCGATTTTTTTTCGCCCACTATATATTTTATTCACCGCTGCATCCAGCACCCTTCGGGCGGCACACATAATATCGGGACCGATACCATCCCCTTCAATTACCGGAATTATGGGATAATCCGGTATTTCCAATGCATTGTCTTTCCAAGTAATTCGCTTTCCATCGGCTGGAATTTTTATTTTATCAAATTGTGGCATGATTCTCCTCGATCATTAAGAAATAAATTTTATTAAGTATTCAACTGCTGAGCAATAAAATTCAAGGCGCTACCAGCCTTGAACCAATCAATCTGCCGTTTATTATAGGTGTGATTTAATGAACAATTGTTGCTGGAACCATTATCGTGAATTATTTTCAGGGATAATCGGCTGCCCGGAGTAAAGTCGGTCAAACCAATAATGCTTATGCGGTCATTCGGTTCAATTTTATCATAATCGGCAGGATCGGTAAATGTCAGAGCCAGCAGACCTTGTTTCTTTAAATTGGTTTCATGAATACGGGCAAAACTTTTCACAATAATTGCCCGTGCACCAAGATGACGTGGTTCCATTGCGGCATGTTCGCGGCTGGAACCTTCACCATAATTTTCTTCACCGATAACTACCCAGTCCATCCCACGCTTCCGATAATCCCGAGCCACTTGGGAAATATCAGTATATTCACCGGTTATCTGATTGCGAGTCTGGCCCGGATCGCCGGTTTCACTATTGACTGCTCCCAAAAATAAGTTGTCAGAAATGTTGTCCAGATGTCCTCTGAAACGCAACCAGGGTCCGGCCATGGAAATGTGATCGGTGGTGCATTTACCCCGCACTTTCATTAGAACTATGAGATCGGTCAGATCATTACCATTCCATGGTGAAAAAGGTGTCAGCGTTTGCAGACGTTGGCTATCGCTGGCAATGTTTATATCGATAGCACTTCCGTCAATCGGCGGTTTAACTAATCCACTCTCACTGGAAGCAAAACCATTGACGGGCAGTTCCGGTCCGCTGGGCGGCAGCAGTTTAACTTCTTCACCTTTGTTATTAAGTATTGTATCCTGGGCTGGATTAAAGGAAAGGCGACCAGCGATTGCCAGAGCCGTCACCGTTTCAGGACTGCTAACAAAGGCCAGTGTGTTGGGATTACCATCATTCCGGCGAGCAAAATTGCGGTTATACGAAGTAACGATCGTATTTCGCTCTTCTTTATCAGCATCGACCCGGTTCCACATACCGATACAGGGTCCGCAGGCATTGGCTAACACCCTACCACCAAATTCGGTCAGGATATCCGTGTGACCGTATTTTCCCATTGTGGCACGGATCTGTTCCGATCCGGGAGTGATATAAAATTCAGTTTGGGCTTTCAAACCGTGACTCAGAGCTTGCTTAATCACGCTCACACAGCGTTCTATATCTTCGTAACTGGAATTGGTACAACTACCGATGAGTCCGGCGCTGATCCTATCGGGGAAAGTCTCTTTTTCAACAGCCGTTTTAATTTCCGAAATCGGCCAGGCCCGATCCGGTGTAAACGGTCCATTTAAATACGGTTCAAGTGTATCGAGATTAATTTCAATTACCTTATCATAAAATTCCTCAGGAGCAGCCAATACTTGCGGATCAGCGGTCAGATATTCCGGCATATCTGCGGTTAGTGCAACGATATCATTACGACCAGTAGCTTCCAGGTAAGCCTGCATTCGCTGATCATAGGGAAATATGGATGTAGTTGCACCAATCTCGGCCCCCATATTACAGATTGTGGCTTTACCGGTAGCAGATATTGATTGGGCACCCTCACCGAAATATTCAACAATATACCCGGTTCCACCTTTAGCAGAGACCAACCCGGCCAGTTTTAGAATCACATCTTTGGGGGCTGTCCAGCCCGATAATTTACCGGTGAGTTTCACCCCCAGTACGTGCGGCCACAGTAATTCCCAGGGCATGCCAACCATCACATCTACGGCATCGGCGCCCCCGACACCAATGGCGAGCATTCCCAAACCGCCTCCATTGACCGTATGGGAGTCAGTACCGATAATCAATCCACCAGGGAAAGCGTAATTTTCCAGTACTACCTGATGGATGATCCCGGCGCCTGGTTTCCAGAAATCCAAGCCGTATTTCCGCGAAACACTTTCCAGAAATTGATACACTTCATTATTTTGATTGAGCGCCGCCTGCAAATCCAGATCGGCGCCGTCTTTAGCCCGAATCAGGTGATCACAATGAACAGATGATGGAACGGTAACGCGCCGGCGTCCCGCCATCATGAACTGCAGCAAAGCCATTTGGGCCGTGGCGTCTTGCATGGCAACCCGATCCGGGCGCAGTTCAGCATACTCCGTACCGCGTGCAAGCGCACGGGTAGTGGTAGTAAACAAATGAGCATACAGAATTTTTTCACTCAAGGTAAGCGGACAGGCAAGGATTTCATGAACCTTATCTTGCGCCATTTTTAGATTATTGTAAAACTTGCGATTCATATAACTCCTAATCGAAAACTAAAAGGCACCTGGAATAAATTATTTGCGAATTATTCTTTTAGCTAGTCGAATTGTAATTAACTAACTTGACTGACTGTTTTGAAATATTCGGCCATCTCCTTGTCTACAGTCCTGACATGCTCGGTAAAGTGATCAACTAACATCTGTTTTATTAAAATAACCAATCGCGTTGTGCCGCCTTTTGTCTCAAATTCCTCTTTCAGCAGCTTGCATGATTCCTTGAATTCTTCATGCTGTCGGCGGTGTTCCGCCAGATTGGGATAGTTATATTTCTTCATATAATGCTCTTCCAGGGTCAGATGCTTATCAACATACCGTCCTAAGAAACCAAATAAATCAATAATATAGTGGTCTGCCTTACCTGTATGGTAGGCATCAATCAGACTTTTCAGTTGTTCTATCATGGCTTTATGATCATTGTCAATCTCAAAAATGCCAACGCTCATACTATCATCCCATTTAAGAACTAATCCTTCCAAATATTCCGTTGTGATCGATTTAGGCCTTTCAAGAGTAGCTCCAAACAAACGAGCCCAGACATACCAACTTAATACACCCAAAGCGCGTGATACGCCAAACAATACTGTATAAAAATCGAATTCGCGAATATTATAATGATACAATACACTCCCGGAATGGGCATCAACATTGGGCCAGGGATTTTTAGCTTTACCATGAATACGTAAAATATCCGGAACAACTTCATACAGGGATGACACAATCTGGAACAGTTCATCCTCCGGAAAATTTTCTAAGGCAAATTCACGTAATGCTGTATAGCGCGGATCGGTCTTACGCAAAACCGCATGACCAAAGCCAGGAATTAACCGGCCCGCATTTAATGTTTTCCAGATATATTCTTCAATTTGTTTTTTATCCGGAATACCACCACCAAAATGTTCGCGCATTTTAGAAATCCAGTTTAATACCTGCTGATTAGCCATACCATGTAACGGGCCCGCCAATCCATTCATCCCTGCTGAAAAAGCGTAAAATGGATCAGATAGGGTTGACCCGACCAATTGGACGGTATGAGCGGTTACATTTCCTCCCTCATGATCAGCATGCAGGAACAGGAACAGGCGCAGTACTTCATAGACTTCATTATCATCAATTCCCATCATGTGAGCCAGGTTAGCGGCCCAATCAAGGTTGGGATCAGCTTCAATGCGATTGCCATCTTTATAAGTCCTGCGGTAGATGTAAGCGGCAATTGTCGGAAGTTTAGCTAGAATGCTCAAACTATCTTCAAGTGCTGGTTCCCACAAGTCCTGCCGGGCTCGGCCCAGGCGAAATTGCTTCGAAAATTCTGATGTACCTTGCAAAGAAAGAATACCCACCGACAACTGGGTCATGGGAGATATATCCTTAGGTAGACTATCTAATGTTTCAAAAACATAGTTGGGAACCGCACTGCGTTGTTTAAACTCATTTCGAATATCATCAACATCGCTGTCTTTGGGGAGATTACCGGTAATCAATAAATAAAAAAGACCCTCGGGAAGTGGTTGCTTTCCGCCCTTCACTTTCGGCAACAATTCGATTAGCTCAGGCAGACTATGACCACGGTAACGAATTCCCTCATCAGGGTCCAGCATGGAAGTCTCACAAATCAGACTTTTCACACCACGTGTTCCACCATAAATCTGGCTGATAGTGACGTCTGAAACTTTAACATCACCATAATTTTTAATAAGGTGATCGATTCGAGTTTTCATCGGATCCACTAGACGACCAAGCTTCTCTTTAAAAGTAGGCATGATAACTCCTTAGTATTAGTATATTAATTTGATGTCTTAACGCCTGTCCGATTATAAATATAATTTGAGCCAGGCGTCATCCCACCGAGTTCAAACGTTACTGAATTTACTAATTTGGCATCTGATTTAGTAGTCTAATTACGCACTTGGTGCCTGACTCATGATCAATTCTGCAATTCTGGTGAATGTAGCTCTACACAATTAGCTTACTCCGAGGAAAAATCTTCGTTTTCGAAAAACGGGCGACCAGCATTCAGAATGTAACAAACCAAATTAATCACACAATTGCGGCCGACTCATGATTAAAATACAATATTGATTTAGATTTTAAGCGGGTCTATTTTATTTTCCGCAATCAATT
>DAOWAH010000155.1 GCA_030634675.1 Fidelibacterota bacterium | reverse complement strand
TTCTTGAGCTGAGTAAAATAGTTTATGAAATCCATCCCTGTTAAAAAATTACCGGTGGCGATTACTACCGAACAAATGCGAGCAGTAGATCGCTTGATGATCGAGAAATTTAGAATCAGTCTCCCCCAGATGATGGAGAATGCCGGCCGACACCTGGCAGATTTGGCCTGGCAAATGGTTAATAAAGACTCACGGCCTAAACCACCGTCAAAAATACTCGTTGTTTGTGGGACCGGCAATAATGGTGGTGGTGGTATGGTGGCTGCTCGTTACCTATCCAATTGGGGTTGCGATGTGTCCATCTATCTGGCAGGAAAAACGAATCGACTGAAATCAACTCCTGCCAAGCAATGGGAGACCGTTAAAAGGCTCTCACTTTCTGTAATAGCTCCGGAGGATGCAGGACTAAGTGATCGGTTGAATGAAGCGGAATTAATTATTGATACCATTTTGGGTTATGGAGCTAGTGGAAATCCACATGGTTTAGCAGGAGCAGCAATTAACGCAATCTTTGCTTCAAACAGATCGCGAATCTTAGCCTTGGATACACCATCCGGACTGGATACCACTTCGGGAATTGCTGGTAAACCAACTGTCAAGGCTTCAGCAACCATAACTTTGGCTTTACCAAAAATTGGTTTAATACAACCTTCGGCCGGAAAATATGTCGGTGACTTATACGTAGCTGATATTGGCGTACCCCCCGTACTCTATAAAAAATTGAATATTAAATATCCGCTTATATTCAATAATCAACCGATTATCAGAGTCACGATGGATTGAAAATATCCATCATTTATTTATTGGTGAAATCAGAGTCAAATTCACCGGAAATTCTTTAATCACATGAATTAAGTTTGTAAATTAAACTGCAGTTTATGATGAGCGGCAATTAATAAAAATGTTGTTAAAATTTAAAAACAGGGTATAGTAAATGACGGATAACCATAAATGTGCGCATCTTGATCAATCGATTATGGATGGGATCAAGAATCATTTAAAGGATTTTCCGGAATTAGATCGGGCTACGGAAACGTTTGCCATGTTAGGCGATCCTACGCGCTTACGGATTCTGTACACTTTAGCACAAACCGATCAATGTTGCGTTTATCATCTGGCAGAAATTATGGGAATGGGGGTCTCAGCCATTTCCCATCACCTGCGTAAATTAAGAGACCGGCGCTTGGTATCAACTCAGCGTGACGGGTTGAATATTTATTACTCAGTGGCTAAAGGAGATGAAGCAAAAGGTGCTTGCAATCTGGCACGAAAAATTCTAGGTGTGGAATAGTTTTCCTCAGGCCTGAACAAATATAATCAATTAAAAATAGAATCACTCATTACTTAGCGTGCGATTCTATTTTGCTATTTACCTGTTAATTCCCAAAAACATTTCTCTGTCCATTGATATGCTTGGTTTTATCTTTTATTGTTGCATTATCGGATTCTACAACTGCTGTGTGGCATGAGCTACAGGACGGATTGTTAAAATGTCCGGAAGGAACCAGGCTGTGGCAATCACCGCAGGCTACATCAACCATTGAGTTCCAGATCAAATCCGGATTAGAACCGGTGATCTCCGTGTTCAAATAGGCAAACTGATTTCCGGGTGACGCTTCTGATTTCATGAAAGTGAAATTTCCATGACAGTATACGTTGGAACAGCTGCCGCTATTGCGGTCCCAGGTCGGAGCCAATCGACCGCTATCAGTGGCCAAAGGTCCGAAAGCGACTTCAGCGAATTGACTGTTGTCGAGATGTGAAACATCTGAATAATCGGTTGGAATCAAATGGCATTCCGAGCAGGCAATTGCCGTTCGATTTGCGCCTTCAAAAATGTGGTTATTATGAGCACCGACTGTGAGAATGCTGGACGCCGTATCATCATCCAGATTGTAAAAATAAGCTGAAGATTGAGCAGCATGACAATTATCGCAGGCATAAATGCCGCCTTCACTAGTATGGCAGCTACTTGTCTGACAGCCGGTAACTTCTTCCGTGCCGGTTAAATCATCACCATGGCAGGCTGTACAACTTTCGAGATTCCAGTTGCCTGCGGAAATTTTTAAGCCATGGAAGTTGTTGCTTTGTGGGTCTGCCCAATCATCCGGGTGCGGTGAGGGTGTATTCTCTTCGGCACATCCTGAAAAAAAAGAAGCAGACATTACGATCAGTATTATAGTAAATAATAAATTACTTCCTCGTTTATTCATTGTGGAGATATCCCTTTATTCTGAAAATTGAAGTACTAATCGCTTAACTTTCAAATTTATAACTGGTAATCAAATGTCTGATTTATCACTATCGAATCTATCCTCAATCTCTCCAAATTGAAAACGATGGATATTGAAATATCATGACTGCCATTAACTAGTTTTCTGGGGACTTGTTATTTTAAAACAGAAGGTATAAAATTATTCGACTCTCAGTCTAAAAATGGAACTATAAACCAATCAATGATCGATTTCCTTAAACTTATGATATCATTGGTAATAGTAAATTGTATTCGAAAAAGTTTGGAATTAATTAATTATTGAAATATTGATTAATAAGATAAATATATCTTGATATCAAGATTTCTGGTTCGGAAATTCAAATTGTTACGAATGAAGTATTCTCGTATAAATTGATAAAATTAATCAAACAATAACGGAGGTTAGATATGAAATCAGTGGATTGGATGAAAGTGCTGAAAACTTTTCCAGTGTACTTAATGGTTGGTGCCATGGTCATTATGGTGGCTATGAGCTCAATCGGTTGTGAAGGTCCCGAAGGACCGGCTGGTGCTGATGGTGTTGACGGTATTGATGGTGTTGACGGTGTCGATGGCAATGTCACTTGTTTGAGTTGCCACGAAGAATCAAATATGTTGGAAATACGCTTTGAATATAACCAGTCTCAGCATGCTTCCGGCGATATTTCATTAGACTATGCCGGTGGCCGTAGTAGCTGCGCCGAGTGCCATTCCGGAAGTGGTTTTGTAGAATTCATGGTAACTGGTGATGTTGAAGCAAATCATACACCAACCGCGATTACCTGTAATAGCTGCCATGGTCTACATACAGATTTCACTGAAGAATTTCCTGCGTTGCGTATAACCGCTGATGCAACTATCGATTTGTGGGATGGTACAACTGAAACTTTCGGTGCCAGTAACATGTGTGCATTCTGCCACCAACCCCGCCGCGGATACCTAGATTATGATGATACAGTTGCCGGTGATGACTCAGCGTCAATCACAAGTTCCCATGCCGGACCGCATCATGGTCCCCAGGCAGGCGTTCTGTTAGGTACAATTGGTGATGGCCGTAATGGCACAACCAGCATCGATGTTACCAACCAACACGCTAGCGTAGCCTGCGTGGACTGTCATATGGAAAGTGGTGACCATAGTTTCTGGCCGAAAATTGAATCTTGTACCACCTGCCATAGCGGTCTAACTACATTTGATCGCGATGGTTTCCAGACTGATATAGAAGCAGACATGGTCCTGATTCGCGAAGAACTGGTTGCGGTTCATGCCCTTGGTACCGATACTGTAGAAGGAGTTGTTGAATATCATCCTCATGTTGGCAAGATATCTGGTACTGAATTCTCAGCGTGGTGGAATTACATGGTAGTCGTTGAAGATAAAAGTCTGGGCATTCACAACCCGAAATTTGTTGAAAAACTGGTTGCCAACGCTAAAGAAAATTTAGGTCTATAAACTTTTGTAAGATAAGTAGATCTATACGATCTTCAGTATTTGCTGGAAAAAGGGAAGCCAATCGGCTTCCCTTTTTTTATAATCGAAGGAATTCCTCGCAGCTTGCTGCGGGGATAATCTATTTTAAGGAATTTCTTTAATATAAAAATATCTTTTGACAATTCGATTGAACGTCCCCAATTACAGTTTCTGGCCCAAAGTTGAAGTCTGCCAGATAGTAGTAAAATTAGTAATAAAAAGATTACCTTTGAAGAAAGGTAATAGTAGGGTAGTCAAAATAAAAGGGTCTATGAATTCCCATATACCCTTGTTATTATTGTGACTCCGGAAGGACTCGAACCTTCAACCAATTGATTAAGAGTCAACTGCTCTGCCAAATTGAGCTACGGAGCCATAATTGTATAAAAAAAAGCGTGTCGAAATTATCTTGATTTGGTCTAATTCACAAATCCTTACAGTAACAACTGAATATCAAAAAGCGCCGACTTCCGTCAACGCTTTTTTATTGTAGCTGGTTACAAGGCTGAGTGGTGTAACCAGGAATTTACTTTATTCCTCTTCTTCGAACATTTCCGCCGGTGATACAGCTGTTGTATCCGGTTCCGGTGGTTTGGGTTTTTCTCCCCAGTAATTGGCGGTCGTATTCAAGTGATAAATCACATTGGTACTGGTCAAATAGACCGCATCTTCTCCCGCAAAGCGGAAATTATTATGGGACCAATCCGCTTTGGAGCGGCCGAAATAGTAATCACTTAGTACTTTTTCTTTGGAATCGAATAATTGCAGGCGAATTCCCAGGGAATCATCCACCGAGTAGACATTCCATTTGGCCGGGTTTTTAGAAACCATTGTTTCATGCTCGGTCGTCAGCACGCTGTTGAATAGATTGTCTAGCCGGGGCTTCCTGACGATAAGTGTATCGTGTCCTTCAATATTCCATACGCCATTCATTTTGACCAATGTAATGGACTCATCCGTTTTACTGATTGTGAATCGGCTGATCTTTTCTGTATCGCCACTGAAAATCGCCTTGGAACTGGTTGTGTAACGTCCCTGTAAATACTGGTTGATGAACAGAGCGGCCAAGATCACCGCCACTATAATAATGATAGTTCGCAGATTCTTAACCATAAATTTCCTCGATCGCTTTAGTTCGTTTGGCTTCTCTTTTCCAACGTACT
>DAOWAH010000229.1 GCA_030634675.1 Fidelibacterota bacterium | reverse complement strand
TGCTGAAGAAATCAGTAGCAGAAAAGGATTACGTAAGTAAAACGCCCTATCTTCCAAAAATTGCAAAGAGTAGCGGTAAGCGTGTAGCTATTATTGGTGCCGGTCCGGCAGGACTTGCGGCCGCCTTTTATGCGACCCAGGCCGGTCATGCCTGCACGATTTTTGACGATCACGAACTGCCTGGCGGGATGCTGCGTTACGGAATTTCAGAGGATATTTTACCTCGCAAAATACTTGATCAGGAGATTGACCAAATACTGGCACTGGGAATCAGCTTTCGTCCGAGGACGAAAATAGAAACGACCGCCCAGCTGGCTGACCTCAGATCGAAATATGATGCTGTCGTGCTAACAATCGGAAAGGTAAAGGAGGTCGAAGCGGTATTTGGATTGGAAAAGAGTTCCCGTGGTATTCAGATCAATCTGACCAACTTCGTTACCGCTGCCGATGGAATTTTCGCCGGCGGTGATTGCGTACACCCTAGGCGACTGGCAGTACAGTCCGTGGCTCATGGACGGCAAATCGCTGAATCCATCAACCAGTACTTGACCGATGAACCGGTAATCGGAATACCGCAGCGGACAAACTCACGCTTAAAACGACTCAACGTCGACGAACTTAGCCTATTTTTAAAAAGTTCAAATATTTCTCCTAATGCCTGGGAAAAACCAGATGCTGCATCCGGCAATGGATCGATTATTGAACTGGCTCAGGTCTGTCTACAGTGCGGTTGCCGGTCTGCCGAGGACTGCCAATTACGGCTGTATTCTGACCGCTACGGTGCCAATCCCCGGCATTTTCGTAACAATCATGCACCCGTTGAGCGGATTGATACACACCCGCAGGTGCTGTTTGAACCTGGGAAATGTATTAAATGTGGCCTCTGCGTTGCCATTTCTGAACAGGAGCAGGAACACCTTGGATTGACATTTATCGGCCGTGGTTTCGATGTGCGGGTCGGTGTACCTTTTGATGATACATTGGAGGCTGGATTGGCGGAAACTGCCGAGGCCTGTATTGCGGCCTGTCCCACCGGTGCGATTGCCCATAAGGAGCATTATCCCAAATGATCTATCGGGTAGGAATTAAATTCCAGGTGATAATTCTGGCGCTAGCGCTGCTGCTGTTGCCGATAACTGCGCAGGATAGTTGGAAAATCTACCGGGGTGATCCACAATTGTCGGGCCGCAGCAATTCGAAGATTGCCAGCAGTTATCAACTGGCCTGGACATACGTGGCAGATGATAATATCAAATCATCACCAGTCATCAGTGATTCACTGGTTTACATTGCTTCCATTGACGGTCATTTGCAGGCGATAAATTTGCATACCGGTAAGCTGGAATGGGAATTTACCAGTGAATATGGAATTGAAGCGCCACCACTGGTACTGGAGGATCAGGTACTGGTTGGATCATTGGAGGGCAGACTATTTGCCGTCGATAAAAAAACCGGATCTCTTAACTGGGATTTCCTCAGTGAAGGACAAATAATCGGGTCGGTCAATTACTTGGTAAAAGAATCGGAAGATGCAGGTTTGGTTTTTTTTGGTAGCTACGATAATTACCTCTACTGCCTGGAAGCCAGGACGGGAAAACTGAGATGGCAGTACCAGACTACTCATTTTATAAACGGAACTCCAGCTACCGATGGTAAAACAATTTTCTTCGGTGGCTGTGATGGTATCCTGCATTTGCTCGACATTGTAACCGGCGAGGAACGCATTGCCGTCAACCTGGATTATTATATCGCCGGGTCGCCCGCCCTTATTGATGATCGATTGTATATCGGACATTACGGTGGTCTGTTTTATTGTATCGATATGGACGGTAATATAATCTGGCAATATGGCGACTCAGATAACTCGGCGCCGATTGTAGCATCGCCAGCGGTAGATGAAACCCGGGTTATTTACGGAACTCGGGATTTCAAAATATATTGTCTTAACAGGAATACCGGCCGGCCAATCTGGACTTATGAGACACAGGGCAATATTGACGGGTCGGCGGTGATTGGTAATGGCAAAGTTGTTTTTGGGTCCGGTGATGGTTATCTCTACATAATCAACCTTTTAGACGGCACGTTGATCTGGTCAACCGATCTGGGTACGCCTATAATTTCATCGCCGGCGGTGACCGATGATTACTTGGTAATCAGTAGTCAACCCGGTGTAGTATATGCTTTTCGGAACAGCAAGTGAGGGCTTGACAAAGTCATGAAAATCGTGCATATCGTTCCCGGAATGGGTGGCAGTTTTTACTGTGAGAATTGTGTCCGCGACGGGGATCTGGTTAACGGTCTGCGTGCATTGGGTCAAGATGTAATCCTAGTTCCCTTATATCTGCCACTTTCAGTTGACGGGGAATTGGTTGAAACTGGCGCACCATTATTTTTTGGTGCTATCAGCACCTATTTGAAAGAACGATTCCCACTTTTGCGCAAGCTACCCTGGTGGTCCGGAAAGCTGCTTGATTCCCGATATCTTTTGAACATCGCGGCAGCTAAGGCTGGTTCAACCCGGGCAGCTGGATTAGAAGAAATGACCTACTCAATGATACGCGGTGAAAAAGGTCATCAGGCCAATGAACTTGATCACCTGGTCCACTGGTTGAAGGACAAGGTAAAGCCTGATATAATTTACCTGGCCAATGCTTTATTAATCGGCCTCGTCAAGGAATTAAAAAGAAATTTACAAGTACCGATAATATGCGCGCTGGAGGATGAGGACATCTGGATTGACGATATGGAGCCGCGCTGGCAACAGCGGATTTGGACTACGATCCGTGAACGAGCCCGGGATGTGGACACATTTGTGGTCGTCAGCGATTATTATCGCAACCGAATTCAGGCAAAATTGCGGATTCCCGAGCAACAGATTCATACCGTTCATATTGGAATTGATTTGACCGGCTTTGAAGCGGTCACTAGCAATGCGGAGCTAGTCGTGATCGGTTATCTATCGCGGATAACCGAGGCGTTTGGTCTGGATATCCTGGTGGATGCGTTTATTCTACTAAAGAGTGAACCTGAATTCCAGCGACTGAAACTACGCATCACCGGTGGTGCGACCACCGATGATCATCAGTATATTTCTGACATCAAGCAGAAATTGATTAAAGCAAAAGTATATGATGACGTGGAATTTGTTAGTCATTTTGATCGTGAATCCAGGTTGGAATTTTTACGATCACTTTCACTTTTATCTGTCCCCGCCCGGAGAAAGGAAGCCTATGGTCTTTTTCAGATTGAAGCTCTGGCCGCCGGTGTTCCTACCGTACAGCCCCATACCGGCGCATTTCCTGAAATTACTGAATTGACCGGAGGTGGAGTAACTTTTGAGCCTAACAACGCAAAGACATTGGCACAAAAGTTACGATCGCTGCTGATAAATCCCGATCGAATCCAGGTGCTAGGAAGGCGTGGACAGGAGGCAGTCTTTGCCAAGCTAAGCAATATGACAATGGCTAAGAATATGCTTAAAATATATCAGGAAGCAATAAACAGGAATGTGGATAGTGACCAGAATCAAAGAACCGGAGAAATTGATGCTACTGAAACTTGAAAAGATTAAGAAGACCTATCAAAGTAACGAAAAGACTGCTGCGTTAACGGTTCTTGATTTAGTG
>DAOWAH010000055.1 GCA_030634675.1 Fidelibacterota bacterium | reverse complement strand
GCCCGGTCACGCTGTTTAGCTGGTCTAAACCGCGTCTTTCTGATAGCGTCCATGGCAGCCTCATCCAGCCCGGTATTGGGTATGCCCTTCAAAATAACAGCATCAGTCACCTTACCGCTTTTATTAATGAAAGCCTGGACGATAACAGTACCTTCTATACCTGCCTCCTGAGCGATTTCAGGGTATTGTACGTTGCGTTGAATAGCGGCGTAACCACCTATCGGTTCCGGAGGATCATCGTATGGTATGAATTTTACCCGCGGGCCTTCCGGTGGCGGCGGTGGAGCATCCCAGGCTTCGAAATCATCGAATTCGAAATCATCCATTACAACATCTTCGGCAATATCTTCGCTCTCGGATGCAATGGGAACCGATGGCCGGGCTGGTGGCGGCGGTCGATCGATTTGCTGGGTTTGCTCAATTTGTTCAATTTCGACATCGTGAACGTATTCTTGTACAAGTACCTGTTTATGTATAAAACGTGGAAAAACAAGAAAGGCAAGGATAATTACCGCGACTCCCACAAAAGTAGATACACGAATTATTAAAGGATATCTAAATTTAATCGCAACTGAATTTTCGTCTCGTAACAACACGATTATTCCGCCTGTAGGGTGGAGTAGTTTAATCGGAGGGCATCGGCCTTTCGTAATTCGTTTTGAACAGATACGATCAAACCCATCCGAGCAGCCTCATCAGCTTTTAGTGAAATTGTCAGTTGGGAATCAACCTTACGCTTGTTGTAGATCGTCCAGCGGACATCTTCGACCTTATGGCTTTTATCCTGAATGGAGATTAATCCATCTTTGGAAATCCAGATATGGCTAGTATGCACCTTCGATTTCAACTGGGCAATTTTTTTAGCGCTGGGAAGATTGATGCGAAGACCATCTTCGGTACGTAATACAGTTGTTACCATAAAGAAGATCAACAGCATGAAGATAATATCGGGCATAGAGGAGGTTGGTATTTCGTTGGATACCTCGGTTTTCTTCTTAAATTTCATTAACCGGCCTCCGCAATTGATATTTTAGCCTGTGCTATTTTCAATTGGTCAATTACGCGAATATAGTCCTGATAGCGAGTCTTTTCGTGTGATTTTACGGAAACAATGAGATTTTCATTTTCCATCATTTTTTCCTTAACCAAACGGCTGATATTCTTCACCTCTACTGGTTCATCACCCAGCAAAACATTACCGGATGAATTAATCAGACAGTTGAGAATATTGCTTTTGTGCATCTCAAAAGTTTCACCCTCGGCCGGTAAAATTATCCCGAGACCTTTATCCATGTCGATAGTCGTTGTGACCAGAAAGAAAATAAGTAGCAGAAAGGCAATGTCAGCCATTGACGACGTCTGTATTTTTGCCGATGTAAATCTGCGTTTTTTCAACATTGGTTTTACTACTTATTTGGGTTCTCGAGCTCAACCAGATGATCGATCAGCAAAACCGAATTTTCTTCCATGTCAAGGATCAGCTTATCAATGCGTGAAACAAAGAAGCTTTGAAAGAATGAGATAATAATAGCTACAACTAGACCGAAGGCGGTAGTCAATAAAGCCATCGATATACCGTCGGCCACAACTGCTGGTGAAATATTATTCATTTTTTTAATATCGTCAAAGGCTTTGATCATACCAACGACGGTACCTGTAAACCCAAGCATCGGGGCAACCGTAATCGTGACATTTAACCAGATCATGTTCTTTTCCAGAAAAGCCATTTCCAATGAACCGGCATTCTGGATAGCCTTCTCTGTTTCTGCAATTCCACGGTGCACACGATTTAAACCGGCATGAAAAACTTCAGCCACCGGTCCTCGTGTTTTATTGCAAAGCTCAATAGCTTCATCCACTCCGCCGGACTCTAATGTTTCATTGACTTCCTTCAGGAACTTTTTTGTATTGATCGATGACATAGTAAGAGTAAACAGCCGTTCGAATGCAAAAGCTAATCCAAAGATGAAGAACCCGAGAATCGGGTACATGAACAGTCCGCCTGCCAAGAAGTAATTTACCATTTATTCCTCCGTATGGTTACAATTCCAAGAATGAAAGTTATTACAGAAAGAAAAGACTTGTCAACAAACCATGTTGCTGTCAATAATTAATTAGCTACCACATTAGAAATAAAGGCGGCTGCTTCATCAAAATAGTTTAGTGCCCCCATAACCTGGTTATCATAGATTCTGCGAATACCCGATTCTTCGTCGTTTCCCCAATTAGAGCCCGCGATCTCGGCTTTCAACATGTTTTTCAGATAGTCTTTATCCTGTTCAACCGCCAAGGAATCATATTTAATATCCTCTTCTTCCAGGTAAGTTAGAAAAGAATTGAATTGATCATCTGATAAGGTCCAATTGATTTGAAAGCTGTGATAATCTCTTAGCTCATCTTTGTGCTCACTCAGGAAAAGTGCTCCCCAGTTGAACATGGGACGCTTGGGATTGATGAGAAGGGCACGGTTGGCTGAGTTTATATCCAATTCCCAGGGTATGTGCAAATCGGGTGTAATACCACCACCGCCGTATACAATACGATTTGCACGTGTATAATACTTGGGCCGTGTCGCTAACAAAGAATCTATTTGCGCTTCCCGGTCTTTATCCATTAAGCCACTATAATAATCGCGAATATTGCCATTTTTATAGGGTCGTTGAATTAACCGACCACTGGGTGTATAATATCTGGCAATTGTTACACGCAGTGCAGATCCATTATCAAGTGTTAATTGCCGCTGCACCAAGCCTTTTCCAAAACTAGTTTCTCCTACTATTAAACCGCGATCCAAGTCTTGGATAGCGCCTGCAACAATTTCACTGGCGCTGGCAGATCCCCGATTTAGTAACACAATTAGGGGAAAATCCTCCCGGCCTTTATGCGGATCAGCTATAAAAACCTGATTCATTTCACGGCGCTTGCCAACTGTGTAAACTAACGTATCACGACGGGCGATGAACATGTTAGCCACTTCCGCAGCCTGCTCTAGATATCCTCCACCATTATTGCGCAGATCGAATACCAAACGCCGCATACCTTCATTTTCCAGTTTACTAATCGCTTTGCGAAGTTCATCGATGGTAGTAGCAGAAAAGCGGGCCAGAACAATATAGCCGGTACTGTCATCCAACATTATTGCTGCGCGAATGCTATAGATCGGAATATCGTCACGGATTATCACTACCTTAAAAGGTTGGTCAAGCCCCAGGCGACTCACCGTAATTTCAACGGCGCTACCTTTAGTGCCACGCAATTTTCGAAAAACTTCTTCCCGGGTGATTTGATAAGCATCTTCACCGTCGATTTCGATTATTTGGTCCCCGGATTGTAAACCCACCCGTTCGGCCGGACTATCGGCGACAGGAGAAATCACGGTGATATAGCCATGTAAAATATCAAATTCGATTCCAATACCTTGAAATTTTCCCTGAAATAACTCGGCGATTTCTTCTTGTTGTTTTGATGGTATGTATACCGAGTGTGGGTCAAGTTTATTCATTAGTCCCTGATAGGCTCCATCCCAAAGATCATCCCACTCTACGGGCTCAAAATATAACTCATTAATGACCCGGATAATCTGGTTCAGCACAGCCATATTGGTCTTCATCGTTTGATAGATGGACCGATCTTTGGAATATAATAACCGTGTTACTGGTAATAGACCGGCGAAGAAGGCACAAATGAGTAGTATAATAACCAACTTATAGATTTTTTTAGGAGCTTGTTTCATATCTCGATTATACAATGTTTAGGTAGGGTTTGTTCACTAGTAAATTCTATAGCCCCAGATACAGCATGGTGCGTATTGCTATCCCCTGAAATACGGACTCGGGTGCATTGCTGATGGGTTCGCGGCCGTTCAGTATCCAGCGCCCGGCCTCAACTGTACCTTTATTAAAACCAACACTGATACGAAGACCCATCCGGTTTAATATTTGCCACTTAAGGGTCATATATGGCTGCATGTTAAAAAACACACCGGATAGACTGGTTGAATGGGCAACTGTAATTGCATTGCCATAGACAATTGTGAACTGATCGCTCCAGTTTGGAGAACCAGGACTTTGGCTAAGCAAGAGATTCACACGTCCAAGACCCACCATCACACCGGCCGATATTTCCAGATCCCGAAACAGAGGAACAGCGTATTCAACTGTAGCGGCACCGATCATGATCGCAAGTGTGGCTTCAATTGATTTGTTGACCGCATTGGTTGTGTCCATCGAACTGATGCGCGATACACCCAATCCGGCATATCCACCCAAACGCCAATGACCGGCCATGTGGGCAAAGCCCTCACCGCCATGGATAACGAAAGGAACACCGAATTGAGTTCGGGTAAGACCAAGATTAACTAAGCTGTCAAGCAGGCCAATGGAAGTATAATCAAGATTTAGGAAAATCGGACTATAGCCAATTCCGCTGCCAGAATAATCCTCCAGGGGATATAAATCATCCTGACCGGCACCGAATGATAAAAACGCAATCAAAACACATAATAAGGTTTTCATGCAACCCTTCCATTGTTGAATGAGTGAAGAAAGTAAAGTAATTTATTGTATCTTAATGGAAATTAAAACGGTTAAAATTAATCCTTTTTTTGTCCAAATTAATTGAATATTTCAGACCCGGTCTTTTCCTTGTATTATTCAAGGGCACTACCCTATATTTACTTGTCTTTAGAGGTAAAGGGAGATCGATACAACAAACTTATTAAATAGCGATCAATATTAATATGCGTAAAACCCACATTTTTACAACTACATACACAATCACCAATTACGCCCGGGCATTGGTGTTTATATTATTACTCGCAATTTGCGCTATGCCAGCAAATCTGATGGGTAAGCCTAAATCAGTATTGCATATCGATGGAACCTATGATTTGGATCAGGATGGTTTAAGTGAATTACTTTTAGTCGTTCGCCAACCTGATGGAAGTACCATCTTGGAATATGTAGAGATTGATAAGGCGCAAAACCATCAAACGCTCTGGACTTATGCGCCACCGGCGGAGCGTATGGGATTATTCACAGATGTTAAAATTATGAATCTTGATGGCCAGGGACCACCTGAGCTAGTGGGTATCCTGCAGACGTCTTATAACAGCAGTGAGTTTGGTAAGCCCTGGCTTTATGTGTTCAGATGGGTTGGCGATACATTTACTTCTGTGCCGTTGATTATTGCCGATGAGCGCCTGGAGGGACAATTCATTCGTCCCGGTAATTTGAGCTATTTTGGTAAGCATACCGAAGGAATCTCCCGACTGGCGATTTCCTTAGGTAGCCCTCTTCGGGAAATACTCATTTTTTCTGTTGATTTTCAATCCCAGCCCTGGCGCCTTGTAGGGGAGTATCATCTGCAACCGTTGTTATTTAAAAACGGCTATGGCCGCGTGTATACAGCTACATTTTTACATGATGATCGTGAACTATTAGCGGTATTTAGCCCGGAAGGCAATTTACTGAAAACTGTTATTTATGATCTTGAACCGGAACCCCATGAAATCCTGGCTGATGTATTAACGATTAATGGAGCCCGATTTCTGTTGGCTCCGGAGATCATGGCCACTGATTTTAATATGGATGGAAATCAGGAACTACTGTTACCCTTCCGGAACGGCGATCTGGCTGTGCTGGCAGTTGACGACGGAAAATTGGCTTTGGAAATGACAGACTTAAACGGACTTGATCTGTTTATTCTGCCAGACCCGGCCAGCGAAAATGATATCAACAATATGATTATAGCACGGGTAGAAAACGGATTGTACACCACCCTGCGGGCCGAACCGGTCAAAATTGCTTCCGTTTCCAAACAGGAAGTGGAAGAAATCGAAGAATTGGTGTTTCCGCTTGGTGTCACAGTTGAAGACACGATATATTTGGGACAACAATTTCAAAGAAGTGTAACTACTGACTCAGCGGCCGAATTCTACAGTTTCCAATGGCTACAGACACCACCGTCAGGTTCTAATTTCGATCCGCAGTCGGAATTAATTACCTGGACACCGGTTACCCGCCAGATTGGTCCTCATCTTTTTAACTACAAAGCTGAATACCGGATCGGCGAAAAAGTTTTAGTGATCGAAGATGATGGTGCCGTCCGGCATCAAATTGTTCCGGTGCTTTCCGAGCAAATCCGTGAGTTTGGAGTATTGGTTTTGGATACGGTTACCTTTATTGCCGGTGGTGCAACGAAACGTTCGGTAATGGAGCTGTATAGTGTTGCCGCCCTTATTCCGGATAACAAAAAAGACAAGCGCTTCATCTTTGAGGGTGTACCACCGTTTGGATTAACTACAGCCGAATTTGCCCCCCGGACTTCCGCCCGCAGCCTGATGCATAGTATTTCTGCGGATGTTACCAATATTTTGGAAGGCCAAGGAATCAGTTTTTCATATACCTCGCCGGGCGTCCTTCTGCAGCCGGTGACAACCATCAAAATCATTCACGATACCGATAATAACCTGATGACATTGTTGTTTATTCCTGGAATTGACGCTGCTCGGCAATCTCTGCGCCCGGAAGATCTTTTCCCCGAACTATATCAATTCCCGGAATATTACTTTTCCGGATTCCCAGAGGGTACCGGGATAGATTTACTGGGCGACAAAATCCAGTTTACTATCACAGATGACTCTTTGACCCACGATACACAGTTGTCTTTTATTGGAATTACCAGCCCCACCAATCCAGCCCATCTCCTGACGCTTTATTTTAATCAGGGAGATCTGGAAGCTATGCGAGGAGAAGTAAAAATTCTGTCTACCGGTGGTAAAAAGATTATTACCGAATTTGATTTTGTTGGTCCCTTCAACCCGGTGCGTATTTCAACCCAACTCAGAGAACAGCAGGATTTTGCCAGCGCAGCAACAGGACTAAGCCCCGGCGATACACTTTCGGAACAATCAACACCTGAAACGGCTATACTTAGTCAAGCGGGAGAAGAGCAGATTGTACCTAATTATGCCCTGCGCTTCGAACCGGGCGACTATGTGAAAATATATGATAATGACAACTATGATTTCTCAGTGGGGAATCTTACTTTAGAAAGCTGGGTATTCCTTTCAGCTGCCAATATTTCAGAGCAGATCATCTCTAAAAAAGGTGAATTTCATTTGAAATTTGATAATAGCGGGTACCTTGAATTTTGGACAGCGCGCGAAGAAACAGACGGCGTAACCCTGATTTCACCAAATATCCTGGCACAGAATAGCTGGGTTCATATTGCCGGTGTTCAGGATACTGCTGGTATGCGCTTGTATGAAAACGGTGTTTTAGTAGCCGAAAACACATCAGTTGGTTCAATTCCTAATAATAATAATCCGATCCATCTTGGTGGTTGGAATTTTTTCACGGGCCAGCTTGATGAATTGCATATTTATGGCACCGGACGATATACGAACAATTTTGAACCAACAACTGATTCGGAAACCGGTAAAAGTACCTTGGGACTTTGGCATTTCAATCAGGGTCAGGGACTGCAGATAATTAATGCCAGTAAAGATGGCAGCAGCGGTGAAATCTTTGGCGCCAAATGGAGCCTGATCGAAAATAAGAACGCTGAATTACCGGATAGTAGCGAAACTATACAATAATCATTAATTCAAATTTCAGGTGATATTAAGTAACGGCCGATAGTAAATAATGGTGTATATCAAAATTTTTTTTGGGGCTTGTTTATTACTGACAGTTCAACTCTCAGCCGCTGATTCCGCCTCCTGGCAGAACTATAAAATTATTGATCTTTCAGGTGTATTTGATATCAACAGCAATGGACAGGCTGAATTTTTTGCCGTATTGGAGAATGGCTTTGGGCTCGGTTCTCCCTTAATTATTCGCCATATTGAAATTGACGGTGAAGGATTTCAACAGACTTTATGGGAGCTTGTTCTACCTGAGGATGTTAGCGGCCACTATGTTGGCTTGAATCTGGCCGATTTAACAGGTGATGATCTTCAGGAATTGGTAGTGCTGCTGAATATATCCGAAGCCGACCAGGAGGAATCTCTGCGTCCGGTAGTTTACGTATTTGACATGGAAGAAGACGGCTTCAGCGAAATTCCCACTCGAACCTTAGACCTGTCAGATAGCTGGGGATATTTACGCAGTAACAATTTACAGGTCTTTGATCGTGATGGTGATGGCAGCGATGAATTGATTGTTTCTTTGGGCAGTCCACGGCGCAGTCTGGCAATAATTAATCAGGCCAGGAATGGCGAATTGGAAGTTACTGTGGAGTTAACACCAGAGTTGCTAAAGTCTGGCTCCGGGTTCATTTATTCGGCCACTGTTGATTATGACCGGAATGGCTATGTTGATTTGATTGTCTTTAGTCCGGAAGGCAGTGTATTAAAAATCCAACCTTATTATAATGCTGGCGGTAGTTTAGATCCCGGCGAACCGGCCCAATATGTTCTATCTGGTTTGTTTGGTCTTTTACCACGATCAATC
>DAOWAH010000358.1 GCA_030634675.1 Fidelibacterota bacterium | reverse complement strand
TTGGGAGGCAGTAGCCCCCGATCCCGGGTCCGGGGAAGATCATATTGCTGTGGGTCGGACGCACTTTGATGGCCTTGATCACCTTCATGATATCCACCCCATTACGCTCCGAGTACAGACTCCATTCATCCAGAAAGGCCAGAATGGTAGCCCGGTAGCTATTCTCCATAATTTTAGCCGTTTCCGATTCGATCGGCCGGTCCAGGACTGTGAGGGGAAATTCAGCGGTATTCAGCACTTCGTTTAAGAATTTGTCGACCTTTTCCCGGGCAGTCTCATTTACGCCGCTGCAGACACGCCAGAAATCACGGATGCTAGCCACGTATTCCCGGCCGGGCATGACCCGTTCGTAACTGTGAGCCAGGAGGGGATCGGTCTCAATTCCACGGGAAAGAAAAATCCGCTTCATAGCCGGGAAAGCGACCTGTTCGGTAGTGCCCGGGGGTACGGTGGTCTCGATCAGGACCAGGGCGGCCGGGGGAATATACTGGGCGATGACCTGGAATGATTTTTCCAAGGCGGTCATTTCCACATGACCAGTGCGGACATTCCCCAGGTCCTGCTTGGCATAATCGCACTGGACGTCAACTACAACCACATCGGCCAGCGCTAACACTTGATTGTTAAAAGAGGCTACCAAAGTTTTTTTATCAACCACAGTCCGCCGGATCATAGGATCGACTTCCGGATCTTCCGCCTTCACTGGGGAATCCCCCTTATTCAAGGTCGGTATTTTCCAGTAACTGCGGACAGATGGGCGCTGGAGACCAATTACAAATTTGCTGGGTTTACCGTTCACATCAACCGTGTCGGCTACAATGGCGGCCATTACAACGCCTACAAATCCGACGCCCATAACGATCACAATTTCTTTACCTTCCACTCGGGCTTGTTCAGCCAATTGCTGCATGCGCTCTAGTTCAGGTCCATATTCGTTTTCAGTTGGTAATGGATAAGCTATTCCATCTGGACTAATTGATACTTTATTAGGCATTTTCCCCTCGATTTTATTTGAGTTGATTATTGAGTTAGTTAAAAAATAAGGTTAAATCTTGCTTAAGTAATATTTGTGCTATTCTCTGAGCAGCCTGGCCATCCCAGCGCTCAGGGATTTGTTTTGGGATCGAATCGGTTTTCAGGACCTGCAGGACTTCAGCCGGTATCCGGCTATAATCGGTACCGATCAAGCGGTTGGTACCATTGGTAATCGTCACCGGCCGTTCGGTATTTTCCCGGACTGTCAAACATGGTACACCGAAACAAGTGGATTCCTCCTGAATGCCACCGGAGTCGGTAATAACGATTGTCGCATCCCGTTGTAGACGCATGAAATCGATATAGCCCAGAGGATCAATCAAGTGGAAGCGGGGATTTTTGTTGAGCCGCTCCAGCAGCCCGAATTGATCCAGGTTCTTGCGGGTCCGGGGATGCACCGGGAATACACAATCCAACTTGTTAGTCACTTCCTCCAAAGCGCTGACCAGTTCCTCAAGTTTGCTCTGGTCGTCGACATTTGACGGGCGATGCAGAGTAATTAAAGCAAAAGCACTTGTCAGTTTTAATCGCTCATGAATTTTTGACCGATTGAAATGTTCCTTGAAGGCATGCAGTGAGTCGATCATGGTATTGCCCACAAAATGGATTGATTCTGCTGTCTTGCCTTCTTTTAACAAATTGTCCTGGGCATCCAGCGTTGTAATGAACAGTATATTAGCGATCTGATCAGTGAGCACCCGGTTAATTTCTTCCGGCATGCGACTGTCATAACTGCGCAGACCAGCCTCCACGTGTGCCACCGGGATATGCAATTTCACTGCTGCCAGGGCGCAGGCAACGGTTGAATTTACATCACCGAAGACCATCACCAGGTCGGGCTGGCTTTCCACGAGTACTTTTTCATAGGCCTCCAGAATCCGGGCGGTCTGGGCGCCGTGGGAGCCGGAACCTACCTCCAGGGTAATATCGGGTTCCTGCATGCCCAGTTCATCAAAAAACAACTGGGACATCCGGTGGTCGTAATGCTGACCGGTATGCACCAAAGTGAGTTGAAATTGGGCGGTGGCAGCCAGCGCCTTGTAGACCGGGTCGGCTTTCATGTAATTAGGCCGAGCGCCAATAATTAAATGAATATGAGACATTGGATATTAGTTTTGGCTATTTAATGACTGTCAGAATTTCATTTTCCAGACGATATTTCCCATCGCTGCTGACATTATTCTGATCAAATTCAAGGCGGTTACC
>DAOWAH010000213.1 GCA_030634675.1 Fidelibacterota bacterium | reverse complement strand
CAGTCCATCTCTATAAATCAAAATGAAACCAATATTGTAGAAGCCAATTTAGTCCCTGTTACTGATACAAATACTAGTCTTGGGTTGGGTCAACTAACTATCAATTGCGATCAGTCTGACCTGGAAATCTACATCGATGGTGGCTTGGCCAGCAGAACTCCTATGACCGAGCCGATTCAATTATTTCCTGGCACCCATGAAATCAGCTTCTATTCACCTGAATATCGCTTGGAAACAAATCGTCAGTATGAAGCGGAAATTCAGAAAAAGGCTTCTGATTGGGGTATTCTTTACGTTTTACTATCCAGCAATTCTGTAAAAAAAGTAGCTTTTAATATTAAAGCCATCGAAACGGGGACAAAAAAGGTATTTATCCAAGCCGGTGACGAGATTACCCTGGAAATGAATTGGAATGAAATTGAAAAAATTCTGTCTGATAAACAGAAATACCTGAGACGGCGGACTATTGCCCGAGGCGTTTGCGGCGTGATTGTATTCGCTACTTTCTTTAACCTGGCTGTGAATTAGTCAATCTAAAATTATCCGGTCAAATAATAGTTTACTGTCTCCCCGCCCGATAGTAATTTAACTGAGACAACGGACCTGTTATGAATCTAACTGTTTTTGATATTGCCGCCCTGGCTGTAATCGCGGTATTCACCTTTATCGGTCTCCGTAAAGGACTGATCGCAGAAGTATTCAAAATTCTGGGAATTATCGTGGGGATCACCCTGGCTCTGCAATATACCAGCCGGGTGGCTGCCGTAATCCACAACTTCGCTGCCCTGAGCGACAATGTTGAAAAAGCCCTGGCGTTTGTCCTGATACTGCTTCTTACAATAGCTGTGTTTATCTACCTAGCCCGGATCGCTAAAGTACTTTTCAGGGTCGCACTGATGGGCTGGCTGGATAAAAGCGGTGGTCTGATTTTGGGCGGTCTCAAAGGTGCTTTGATTATCTCCTCTTTATTGCCTCTGTTCGCTTTTCTGCCCAATTCAATCGGTTTTGTAAAAGAAACCAAACAGAATTCCATTATTTATAACTATCTCCAGGGTTTTGCACCAATTGTTTATGATACCATTGGCAAGGCAATCCCGGGTTCGGAATCATTTGCTGCCAAGATCAAAGATGCTTTCCCGACCGCCGGAACCTTCGACAAAATGAAAGCGGGGGAAATTGACCAGGATCAAATCAATATGTTCCAGCAATTTATGGGTTCCGATGAAAGTGCCATGCTAAAAGAACTGCAAAAGCAGTTAGGTGACGACGCAAAAATCGAAGATATGAAATTTAAGGATTAAACCTCGATATCGGCGATAAAGAAAAAGCCCAAAAAATACTGGATCAGTACCAGGTTAGTTCGGATAAAGATAAAAAGAAATCCAAGCGGAAGCGACGCTGATAGTGATCCAAGTGCTGACTATCAGCTATTTTTTCCGGCTCCAGTAGATCAGCATCCCACTACCCACAAATACTACCGTTCCACCGATAACTTTCACCTCAAACATCAGGGCGTTTACCCCTTCTGGTGGAATTAACGCAAACAACATTGCCAGCGCTGTGGCGGTAAATCCCAAAATCCCTGCCCAACGCCCGCGCCAATCAGCTTTTCCAACCCGATAGGCAGCTGCAAACATGTAGAGATAAGGAATGAAGTACAGAATTATTTCCGCGTCCAGCAGAACCAGGTAGGCCTCTTCAACAGTAGAGCCAGCGACGCTGAACAGGATGAACAGGGTTGTCAGTCCACCCTGGACGAGCAGGGAAACATGGGGCGTTTGCCACTTGGGATGGAGTTTACCGAGAGCGGATGGCAGGTAACGGTCCAAACCGATCACGAATGGTACTCTGGCCACGCCGGCTATCCAGGCGCTGACCCCACCAACACCGGATAAGGCAATGAACAGGGCGGACAGAATGCCCAACCAGGCCAGATCAAAATGTTCGCTTAGGGTGCCAATCGACTGTACTATTCCTGCCAACAGGCCAATTTCACTTTTGGGCAGAGCTACCAGTAATGCAAAAGTACCCAATACATAGACTGCTGTAATTGCTATTCCCGAAATGACAATTGCCCGGGGAATATTACGCAGCGGTTTTTTAATTTCTTCACCCAGCAGCGACATCAACTCTAAGCCGGCAAACCCGAAGCACATGGTAGCCCAGAACGACCAGGTTGAGCTGTTGCTAAAGTCAGGTACTAATGCTCTCCACCGGAACGGCTCGGCCGGTCCTTCTTTTATCAAATATGCAAAGGCCAGGGCGATTAGCGCTCCAATAGGAATCCAGACCCCGATACCGCCAAAATTGTGGATCCATTTTCCCAGCGACAGGCCCCGCACATTAATCAGAATCACAAGCCAAAGCATTATCAGTGAAAACAGGGCTATATATAATCTATCATCGGTCAGGTGAGCATAACGACTGCCAAAGATAAACAAGGCATTACCGGCTAGAAACATCAGCAAGGCCGGGTAATAGATCAAGTTGTTGATCCAATAACACCAGCCAGCCATAAAACCATGTTTAGACCCGAAAAGCTCCCTGGTCCAGACATAGATACCGCCTTCCTGCGGATATTTCCGCGAAAGGATGTGAATGGCATAGCCCTGGGGAATGAAAAAAACGGCCAGAGCCAAGCCCCACAATATCAGGCTGCTGTAACCGGTGCGGGCCGCCGTCAATAACCAGCGCAGCCCCACAATAGCTACGATATTCATGAAAACCAGGTCCCACAGACCCAGCGTGCGCTTTAAGGAATGGTTCATCACTATGAATATATGACATTTTACCGATTCCCTCCCACCGGTTCTGTTTTCTACTGTTCTATAGCTGTAATTTCGTTGATATTAAAATTATCATATCTACAAATAAGAAAATATTTCCGATGACAATACAGAAAAAAGCAAAATTAATCGGCGCCGGGGCAATCTGTCTGGCCGCCATACTTTGGGGTCTGGATGGAGTAGTCCTAACACCTCGTCTCTATAACCTGAATGTGGGCTTCGTGGTTTTCATGCTGCACCTGATTCCTTTCGCACTAATGCAGAGTTTCCTCTACCGGGAGTATCGCCACTTGAAGCGCTTTACGCACGCGGACTGGTTGAGCTTGGGGCTGGCAGCATTCTTGGGCGGCGCTCTGGGTACCATGGCAATTGTCAAAGCCCTTTTCCTGGTAAATTTTCAGCAATTGTCCGTCGTGGTTTTACTGCAGAAGACACAGCCTGTCTTTGCCATTCTTCTCGCTGCAGTTCTCTTAAAAGAAAAAATTCGATCCCGGTTCATCCTCTGGGCCGTTATCGCCATTGGGGCCAGTTATTTTCTGACTTTTGGTTTTAGCAAACCCAACCTCCAGGCTGGAGCCAACACCGTTCAGGCCATGATCTGGGCTTTAGTAGCCGCGGCATCTTTTGGCAGCGCCACCGTTCTGGGACGTAAAATTTTACTGAAGCACTCTTTCACCACAGCGACGTTTTACCGTTTTGGAATTACCAGCACCATTATGCTGGTCTTTCTTATCCTGACCGGTAACCTCAATCAATTCGGTAATATTACAACGGCAAATTGGCTGATGTTTTTTATAATTGCCTTGACTACCGGTTCCGGGGCAATTTTTCTGTACTACTTTGGTCTGAACCGTATCCGGGCTTCAGTCGCCACTATCTGTGAGTTATGTTTTCCTGCATCGGCAATTCTATTCGATTATGTGATAAATAAAAGTACACTCACGTCCGTTCAATTTTCTGCTGCTGCCGTGCTGGTATTTGCAATCGTCCGCATTTCGCTACAAAAACAAAATTAATTTACAGTAAACGATGGAAACCATGGTCAGCGCCGATCAAAAACGCAATTTAGGTCTCAATTG
>DAOWAH010000067.1 GCA_030634675.1 Fidelibacterota bacterium | reverse complement strand
TGGCAAATGAATCTGCCTTTCCTTCAAAAACAAGATACTCTAAAGGTGTAAAATCAGCAGTTGTAAAATTCCTTGAAGTCCATACACTATGATGATATTCATGTGCCAATACATAGGGCAATTGTTGTACCCAATTATTAAAAGTCGGGTCTATTGATACTATTATTTTTCCGGTTCCTATAGTGATTGCATGAATTCCAATTCCATATTTCTTATAAAATTCTCTATATTCGGGGTTTATTGGAATGAAAAGAATTTTTGTGTCTGGTCCAGGTAGTTCTTTTGTTATTAACTGGAAAGCAGAATCTACGATTTGTTTGAAATCAATGTCTTTTAGTAATTCAAGTTCCTCTTGCAGATTTTCATCAGGTTTTATTTCTTTTTCTATAGTCTCAAGAAGAAAGGGATATTCGGAATTATGTTTAAACTCATTCTCAATTTTATTGAATACATTTTGCAAGTAGCTTGTTTTTTTTTCGGCATAGTAGTCAAAGATTTGATATGCAGTGAGGATCTCAAACTGTTGGTTGTTAATAATTAACTTTTTTCTCTCGAAATCATACTTATTCCTTTGACAAGAAAACAAGGCAATTAAAATTAATATATAGCTTATTATTTTCATTATGTCCTTCCAAAATGACGCACAACGTACGTGTATACGCATTGTATATATTTTCCTCATATGTCCAGAATATCCTAGATGAATTTTTAATCTTTCAGACACTTCAGCTAAAAAGTTAAGGTGCACTTTTGACATTCACAGTAGTGGGTAATTTACCTGATATATTGGTGTAGTACACACGTTTTGGGTGTACCTCGAAGGTATTGTATCAGTTGCAATAATTTAAGTGATGTTGATTGTCCCAAACCCATACCTTTTTGGCATTCCCCGCCTTAAGTGTCTCAAAAACGTCTAATCGATTTTGATTATGGGAATGGTGTACCAAAAACGAGGGTTTTTGATACAATGAAGTAGTTAAAACAATGAACCTGGTCAGAGGTTATTAATCATTTTGCAATTCTCTTTGAAATCAGGATGATTTAATGTGACTGATAAATGTCATTTACAAAAAAAGTGGATATGCACTCCAATGTAATATCAATTTTCTGACCCATTTTCGGTAGTTATACTTTAACACCTTTTCGTAATATAATTATTTCATCATCCAAGCCGTACCATAGAAGATCCAAATTAGACGAAATGGATACAATATGCTCCGCGGAAACATGCGCATGTTGAAATGGGAAAATACTAGGATTGTCTAGCAATTCTTTGATTTCCCCGGAACTTCCTTTTGGGGTCATCTTTCATCCTTTCTGTCATGATAATTTACCCAAAAGTATCACCTTGGCTTTTACACCATATTAGTCCGGCTGATTAAAAAACCATACAGAGCGTAGGCTGGTCCCAAGCCACGACCCCGATTTGTCGGGGTTTTTACTATGAAAACCCTTGCCTGTGCGTCGTAGCCCGTCGAAGACGTGCCTGTCAGTCGTAGGTACGAATTTTTCAGGATGTTGCTGGTACTTGCCCAATCTTTTTAGGTGTAGGAAATTTATAGTTGCATTTTCAATCATTATTCGGTGTTCATAGCAAACCAATTTCTGTTAAATTCCGCCCACTGTATTTTTCGGTATTTTTATAAGATTCGATAGGAAAACAATTAATAATTATGAAGGTATTATGAATATGAAAGAAAAAACAAATAATCAAGACCGGCCCTCCGGAATTAAAAAATGGTGGGTTGCTATTCGTCCTTTTGCTCTTCCCGCTTCAGTAATGCCAGTATTTTTTGGCAGTGTTCTGGCAATAACTATTGGCGGTGCTACACCCGATTGGCTGCTATTTATTGCGGCAATGGTAGCCATGGCAATTTTACATACCGGCAGTAATTTATTGAACGATGTCTACGATTTTAAAAAGGGCATCGATCAACATGTGAATCCGGTCAGTGGTGGTGTCGTCCGAGGATGGATTACTGCTCGGGAAGCTCGGTTCGCCGGAATACTATGTCTGTTTTGTGGATCGTTGCTTGGTTTACTGATCGCCGTTCAGGTTGGCTATGTAATCCTTTTAATCGGGATAGTCGGAGTAACTATTGGTGTAATTTATACTTGGGGACCGTTACCATTAAAGTTCAATGCCCTGGGTGATTTGGCGGTCTTTTTAAATTTTGGAATATTAGGTTCATTAGGCGCGTGGACGGTTCAGACCGGTTCGCCTTCGTGGACTCCGGTTATCTGGGCAATTCCAATGTCACTGCTGGTTGTAGGAATTCTGCATTCTAATAACTGGCGCGATATTAGCACCGATGATGCAAGCGGTATTCGAACAATTGCCAGTGTCCTGGGTGATCGGCTGTCGGAAGGTTATTATAGCTTTCTTATAATGGGACCTTTTGTTGTCATTTTTACCCTGATTCTAATAACCAGATTAACAGGATTCACGCAGCAGATGCCCTATACATTTTTAATCACATTCCTGGCCATTCCGGCAGCTTTCAAATTGACTAAAAAAGGAAAACAGCGATTTATTTCTGACCAACCCCTGAATTTCATGGCCCTGGATGGAGCCACCGCCCAGTTAAATTTACTTTTCGGAGTATTGTGTGTCTTTGCTCTGGGTATTGATAAGCTGATTTAATTTAATTCGATCCAAGTCAGGTTAATGCGGAAAACTATTGCCCTGTCCATAATAGCGGCCGGGCTCTTTTTCCCGTTATTTATTCTCACCGGTAAATGGAATATTGATTTTTGGTGGTGGATGACCATCAATATTGGTATTCTATTGCTACTGGTTAATATCAGTGATCCTGAATGGCGTATAGAAATCCGGTCAGATATCAAGGACCGATTTATAAAGAAAATAGGGCTGGGGATTTTCTCGGCGGTTGCATTATACCTGATTTTTGCCGTAGGTAATTATCTCTCACAAACGTTATTCAACTTTGCCAGGACAGAAATAGCGGCTGTATACGCCTATAAATCATCGGCCAGTACCTTGCGAATCGGGATTTTGATGTTACTAATTATCGGTCCGGGGGAGGAGTTATTCTGGCGTGGTTTTGTTCAACGGCGCTACCAAAATGACGTCGGCCAATGGCCCGGTTTTCTATTAACGACTGGTATCTACACCTTTATCCATTTGGGTAGCGGCAATATCATGCTGATACTGGCAGCCGGGATAGGCGGCCTGTTCTGGGGTTACCTCTATCTGCGTTATCGGTCGATGCTGTTAAATGCTGTCAGTCATACGGTTTGGGATATCTTGATATTTATTATCTTACCAGTCAACTTTTAAGGTAATAATAAAATAAGCGGTTAATAAAACGCCATAGATTACAGTTTAATGGTTTTATGTGGTATCAGGAGCCCTTTTTAACGCGCTGTTATACAGTCAGTTAAATAATAATTTAGGAAGCCGCCAGATCCAGATAAAATGCTCCGGTAAAGTTTCGATAACTATCAACAGGATATGCTTGAATTAAATAATCCCTACACCCAATTTCCAACCATTAACAGACCCTGATATTGATAATAATGAGAAATATATTTCTTATCGGAATGGTTGGCGTAGGCAAATCCACGGTTGGTAAAATCCTGGCTAAAAAACTTGAATGGGGATTTATCGATATGGATGAAACCGTCGAGGCAATCTACGACCAATCTATCGAAGAGATCTATAATATCTATGGTGAATCAGCCTTTCATGACATGGAAGTAAAAATTTTGCAGGAAATATCACAAGGGAACCACCAGGTCATTGCCTGCAGTGAAGGTATAGTAAAAAACCCTGATAACGTAGCCTTGATAAAAGCCACCGGATTACTATTCTGGCTGGAGGCACCAGTGGAAACGCTGGTTAACCGAATTAAAAATTCAAAATATCTGTTCCTTTTTACAGGCGACAAAACCAAAATATTGAAGGATTGGCTGGCTGAACGGGCAACCTTATACAAACAATCAGATGTATTAATAACGACTGCCGACCATTCACCGGACGATGTGGCGGCAGCCATCAGAAAGATAGCCTTTGATTCAGGTAAATACCAATTCTGAGGGGAAGTAAAAAGAATGAAAGTAGCTAGTGTAAACGAAATGCAAGCATTGGATGCTGCAGCCATGAGTCAATACGGTATACCGGAAGAATTACTGATGGAAAACGCCGGATTAGCAGTATCGGCAGTAATTGAGAATGAATATGGTATTGCCGGTAAAACGTTCCTCATATTCTGCGGTCTTGGCAACAACGGCGGAGACGGATTCGTCGTAGCCCGCAAAATAATTTCACTGGGTGGTAAAGCGCATATTTTTATAATGGGTGATCAATCACGATATACCGGTGTTGCCAGACTTAATCTTGATATTGCCACCAAGTTGACGATTGAAATTACTGTCGTTGAATCAGTGGAAGCTATTGGCGACGAATTAAAACATTGCGATGCGATAATTGATGCTATTTTCGGTACGGGACTGATGCGTCCGGTAGAGGGTAAATATCGTCAGACAATCGAATTGATCAATGGCAGCGACAAACCTGTTTTCAGTGTTGATATTCCTTCCGGAATTAATGGTAATAATGGACAGGCAATAGGTGTGGCAATCCAAGCAGATTGGACTATCAGCTTCGGATTACCCAAAACTGGCAATCTATTATTCCCGGGATTTTCCCACTGTGGTAAATTGCGTGTTACTCATATTTCTTTCCCTCCTGAACTGTATAATGATCCTGAGCTAAAAGTTGCGGTTAACGCGCCAGCAGTATTACCGCACCGTGATCCCGCCGGTCACAAGGGTTCCTTTGGTGAAACTTTATTCATCGCCGGTGCCGCCAATTATTATGGCGCCCCATATTTTGCGGCGGTTTCATTTTTAAAAGCCGGTGGCGGTTATTCCCGCCTGGCAGCCCCAAAATCAATCGTTCCCCAAATTGCTAAAAAAAATAGCGAAATAGTTTTTCATCCGTTTTCTGAAACTAAGAATGGTAGTCTGGCACATGAAAATCTGGATACTATCCTGGAATTAGCTAATCGGATGGATATGATCGTTGTTGGTCCCGGTTTATCACTAGCTTCGGAAACCCAGGCTTTAGTGCGCGACTTAGTTAAAAATACCGAACAACCGGTTTTAATCGA
This sequence comes from Fidelibacterota bacterium, assembly GCA_030634675.1. Next base: position 2,379 of record DAOWAH010000067.1, on the reverse strand, counting down.
TGGTGACGGCATTACTGCAATTGTTAATGACCTGCAGTTGATCCGGGAAAGAAGAAAGGCCACTGTTTTGACTCCCCATATGGGTGAAATGTCCCGCTTGACAGGAAAATCCGTTGCGGAGCTTCAATCTGATCCCATTAATATTTTACAAAATACTTCCCATGAACTGAATGCTATTATTGTCATGAAGGGTGCTCATTCATTGATTGGCTTCCCGGATGGACAGGTAAGCATTAATTTAAGTGGGAATTCCGGTATGGCCAGCGCGGGGTCGGGTGATGTCCTCACCGGTACAATTGCGGCGATGTTCGGGTTAGGACTGGTGCTGGAGTCAGCAACCTGCAAAGGGGTATATATTCACGGATTGGCCGGCGATTTAGCGGCTTCTAATTTGGGTGTCGATGGTATTACCGCTCAAAATATTCTGGACTATTTACCAGAGGCGGTAAAAATTGACCGCCAGGGATTACCCGGCCACCTAAAAAACAAATACCGTATTAAAACAATAATATAGGTAGTTTCTTCAGATATTTAAAGAAGCTCCGATTACCAAAAATTTGTTGGTGTGACCCCATTCATTTTCATTATCAGAATAATAACTACATATAGTACTAAAACCACATCAAAAAGAACAAATAATTGGTACGATAACCAGTAATGTTTGCCAGATTGGCTGGCTCCAAGGGGGTTGATCGGCATTCAGGTGCCATAATTCCCGGTACCACTGTATAATATTTTTCGATTTAGATTTATCTTTCATCCCCAATCCCAATGCAATACCGCAATATTAATCCCAGCACCTGAATTTATGCTTGTTAATATACTTTTTAATAAACAAAGCCGCAAATCGGTACAATGGTGACAAGATACTTCTGGTAAGCATACCGTATCAGAAGAAGTCAGCCTGTATATTATGTAGTTTTACCTCGGTAAGTGCATATGATACCAAATATTACCAGATAGACTAAGAAAAACTAAAAAACAGATTAATATTTGACAATCAACCCCTGATTAACCAACTTTAATAAACATATCGATCACTGACCATTGGTCCGCTTGATTGGTTAAAATACAACGATAATCGGTCGAAGTCAGATGGCCAGCCCAGACCCGAAAATGCACTTCTACTTGACAATTACCCATCCATACAATTTTACTAACGGTAATTATTTCGCCTGCGATTCCTGAGACTGGATCAACTGGGCCATTATCAATTACCGTATCTCCATAGGTAATATCCTCCCATAGAGCATTCTGAATTGTACGAACAATAAACTGATTATGAAATTTATCAGCTAATTCCCGGATCAAAGTCGTGGAGGGTCGACCGAGTTTCCACCAGGGTACTTTCTGCTCAATAAAAAAGACATTCCGTGAATTAACGTTAAACTGTTGCAGTAATCTCGCTTCATTTTCCAGATAATTTATCAGAGTGGCTTCTACAACCTCTAATTTCCGCAGTTCATGCCGCACCGGAAACAGGAAGGCATCGCTAGAACAACTGTTGAAAAAAACTAACAGAATTACTGACATTAACAATTTAATTAATCTACTCATTTTCAAAGTCACTCATTTCAATAAAGTAATCGGTAATGTTTCCCTGCCGCCGTTAACAGTACTGACCACTGCCCAATATACACCAGAGCCGAGAACATTGCCCTGATTATCGGTGCCATCCCAGATAAAGGCCTGATAACCGGACAGCAGATAGCCACGGTATAGCGACTTAACCTGACGCCCACCGATATCATAAATAGCGATGGAAACACGCTCCAATTCGATCAGTTTTACCGATATAGTAGTTAGGGCATTAAACGGATTGGGGTAATTAGTCAATTGATAAAATTTGTCAGGTATAACGGTATTAACCCTTTCTTCCTGTGTAATGTCAACTTGCAAACTGTCTCGCAGGTAGAAGGTATAACCGACACCTCCTTTATCGAACCAGGAATGTGATAATTGACTTTTACTATAAATGTGATTGTAGCCATAGGTTTGAGCCGGATCGTGGACAATCGGATTACCATTGGAATCAAATCCAGCCAACATCATCAAGTGCCCGGAATATAATGGCTGTCCAACCGACATGGCGATACGGCCCCCTTGAGCCAGTATGGCATAAGCTTGACTCCAGGTGCGATAGCGCGTTACAGCACCTATCAGCCCAAATTCTGAAGCATTCTGTACGACACGCGGCCAGACACCGAACAAGTGATAATGGGGATCGTAAGTATCCCAGGCGAAATCCACCGGATCAACAGATATATCATAGCTTTCTAGTATCATACTGACTGTGGTTGGTGAACAAATATCCCCTCCTATGTTGGGATCCAGGGAATACTGATATAAAAAAGTGGTTGGAATAAATATCGGCGGTGG
>DAOWAH010000327.1 GCA_030634675.1 Fidelibacterota bacterium | reverse complement strand
TCTGCCTGAATTTGCCTTCGAAGAGATTGAAGTGCTTACTGGAGGATATTCACCGGAGTTTGGCAATGCCCAGGATGCAGTGGTCAATATTGCCACTGCCGAAGGTCGCAACAAACATACTGGTCGCCTCCGAATCACTGATGAGGGTAACCTCTTCACAGAATTTAATGAGGTATTTGATAGAAACTGGGAAATCGACCCGGATCTGAAGATAGCCCCTAATTATTATGTTACTGACAGTCTTGTTGCAGAAGGCCAGTGGATGATGATTAACGGCCAGAAGATGTATTCGGAAGACATCGAGCAGCTGAAAAGGGACAGCGAAGTGGGATACGTGAAGGGTCGGGAATCGTTTATTGATAGTGAACCGATCTGGAAGGATTCTATGGGTGATTATAAGCGACGGAAGTATTCCTTCAGCTTTTCCGGACCGCTAATGGCGGATGCTTTTTATGCCCTGTCCGGTGAATTCCTCGACCAGGAACGTGCGCAGTTTAACAATCAAGACCGCCAGAATTTCAATGTCCTTGGTAAACTGACCTATCATCTGACTTCCAAAACTAAATTAAATCTGAGTCTGCTGACATCAAAGCAAGAGTACCGGATTTATGATTTTGAATATGCCAAATACAATACTGCCGGTTACTTACCGGGATATGGTCCCCTGTATCCGACTCTCAGTATATTACCTGACCGGCTGAAAAGTTCGACTATCTTCACTGGTGTTTTGACTCAATCATTGAGCTCAAGCTCCTATATCACCTTCACGGTGGGGCAGTATAGTTCGAGTTACGAGCAGAAATATCAGGACTATGATGACCGGGATGCCGACGGTGACCGGGATGAGTACCTGGTATTCAAGGAGATCCTGGTTAAAAGCGGACACCCTGACTCGACATCCGGTCCCTTTGCATACCGTGATACGCTCGCAATCCGTAATACTACCGAGGATGATGGCCTGGTGTATATCTGGACTCAGGATCCCACCAGGAGTGATTCAGTCAATTTCCCGGATACTTACAATCCAAACTATCTGGGCGAATGGAGAATTGGGAACCCCGACTTTCTTGAAAATGCCTCAGATCCGACCCGGCATAATTGGTCCGAAGAACATCCTGTGGGCTGGAGAGAGATATGGAGCCCCCAATATGATGGTGACAGCGATACCTGGAGCTGGTCTTCAAGCTGGTTATTTGTCAATGGCGATAACCAATTCGAGGAAACCGGTGTTTCCCATCCGGAGCTGGATGAAGGTACCACTTATAATGTCCCCAACGCCTTGTGGAAAAGCCTGGGTGATGGATACGGTTATATTACAACGGATTCGAAGGTTACCACCCTTAAAGTGGATTATTCAAACCAGATCCACGCGATTCACTTTTTACAACTGGGTGGAGAATTGATGTTATATGACTTGGATCTCTTTTCCATTGGAACGACCACATTATCGAATTATTATCTTGATGAATGGCAGGAAAAACCCCGGGAATGGGGACTTTATTTCCGTGATAAAATTGAAATGGGTGGTCTGATCGTTAATGCCGGGTTCAGATTGGATTCCTATAATCTGGGCGATGTCAAATATTCGGATGATGCCCTGAATCCTGATTCTGCGCCTGTTGATCCTGAGACTAAAAAAATCTTCAATGAAGTCTCCTGGGAAGATAATGTCGGACCATCGATCTATTTCAGTCCCCGCTTAGGAATTTCCCATCCGATTACTGACCGGGACGTTCTTCATTTCAGTTATAACCATTTTCTCCAGCGTCCCGACTGGCGTTATTTCTTTGAAAATATTGGCTACAGCACAGCTGGCGCTTATGAAGAAATTGGTAACCCAGAACTGGAACCACAGCGCACGGTGTCCTACGAAGTCGGATTTACCCATCAATTTACAGACAACATGAAAATTGATATTACCGGCTATTACAAGGATATCTTTAACTGGGTTCAACAATCCCAGATTAATAATATTCCCGATACGCGGTTCTGGATTTATGAAAATGCCGATTTTGGTAGTGTCAAAGGATTTGAGGTCGCGCTTGATAAACGGATGAGTAATTACTTTTCAGCCGATGTCAATTATACTTATATGATCTCAAACGGACGCCTGTCTGATCCCCAGACCGGTGGTGGCATCTATCTGTGGCGCAATTTTGTATCACCGCGTGATCCACATCCTTTGGATTATGATCAGCGTCATACGCTTAGCGTTAAGTTATCCTTTTATATCCCGCCCTCCAGAAACCCGTTGACGGGCGATTGGCTGATAAATATGACCAATCGGTATGGTAGCGGTTTTCCGTATGACTCCCAGTCCAGGTCGATTGCCTTGTCAGTCCCGGCGGAAAATGATGGCCGCCTGCCCTATAATAATGTGCTGGACATGCGGTTACAGAAGCGTGTCAGCTTCAATCCAGTCAGACTTGTTGCTTTCGTTGAGATTTTCAATGTTCTCAACCGCAAGGATATGTCATTCGCACCGGAAGGTGTTCCCTACAACGCAGAATGGTATCAGTCCGAGGATGACTTGGATG
>DAOWAH010000166.1 GCA_030634675.1 Fidelibacterota bacterium | reverse complement strand
TATTCACTGGCTCCCCAATTCTCACATTTATGGTTGGGGTGCAATCGGGTTGGGTAATATTTTTGGTTTTGAAAGTTATTTAGGAACGCCATTGAATGTCCTAGATTTACTGCCGAAACTGAAGCCCCAGGTATTCATGAGTGTCCCGGCCTATTATGAAAAATTGTATATGTTGGCTACAAATACATCTACCAGCACACAGGAGCAAATAGCCGTTCTAAAACAACTGACTGGCGGTATGATTGAATTTTTATTGTCTGGCGGGGCTGGATTGAATGTTGAAGTGAAGGAGTTTTTCCTGGCGGCCGGGATGTGGATTACCGAAGGTTATGGATTAAGTGAATGTTCGCCCACATTAACGATGAACAGGAGGGATGCCTATCGTTTCGATTCGGTGGGACTTCCATTTCCATCGGTTAAGCTGAAGCTGGCAGATGATGGAGAGATACTAGCTAAGGGTGAAAATATTTTCAGCGGTTATTATAAAGATCAAAAAGCCACTAAGGCTGCCTTTACTGATGATGGCTGGTTTAAGACTGGTGATATTGGGAAGTGGTTGGGAGGGGGTTTTTTAAAGCTTATCGATCGAAAGAAAAATATAATTGTTACTAGCGGAGGTAAGAATATTCCGCCCCAGAATATTGAATTAAAATTTAATTGTGAACCGCTAATTGAACACTTACTCGTATATGGAGATGGAAAAAAATATTTAGTTGCAATAGTTACTCTTAATGAGCTGCTGGTTGCAGACTGGGCCAAACAAAACAAAGTAAAATATAATGGCTGGGTGGAATTAGCTGGATCTGTACCGGTATATCAGCGAATCCAAAAAACCATTAATGAGGTGAATAGCCAGTTGGCATCATATGAATCAATCAAGTATTTTAATATTATAACGGATCATTTTACTCCTGAAAATGGAATGCTAACGGCTGCCTTGAAGGTGCGTAGAAAAGAAGTATATTTGCGGTATAAAAATGAGCTGGAAGCATTGTATCAATAAAATAAATTTTGTACAGGATAGAAAATGAAAGCCTCTTTAGCAATTGAACATAAACAACTTATCGATGAATTTGGGTATGCGTACGCTGCTTTTGGTCAGTCACGGGCCAGGGGTCGAATTGTTGGGTTGTTATTATCCAGCACCGAACCACTATCATTGGATGAAATAACCCAAATGCTCCAAGTAAGCAAAGGTCCGGTGAGTATGGAAACACGGCAGTTGGAAGAATTCGGAATGATTCGAACGGTAAAAAAACCCGGGGACCGGAAGGTATATTTTGAGGTAACCGAACATCCGTTCTCCATTTCAGCCCGTAGAAATTTGTGGCTGATTCGTCGCAATCAACAAATTGCAGCAAACTTTTTGGAAGAGGCGAATGATCTCGATCAGGAGATTATCGATCGTTTTGATCGTATGGAAAAATTTCATTCACAACTCCATGATATTTTTGCGGAATTTATCGAAAAATGGCAAAAAGGATGATGGGCTTTACCAAATGGCTGTTGATACTAACATTAATTATCTTCACCGGTTGTGGAGTTAAAACAGATCACTTCGCTGGTCAAATAATTGAAAAGATAAATTTTAATAATATGAAATACCCCTATCAGGAAAAATCATTTAATTATGCGGGAAATCGCGTGGTCTATCTTGATCATGGTCAGGGAGATCCACTCATTTTCCTCCACGGTCAAGCATCTGATTTATTGAATTTTGAACCAGTATTCCCCCTTTTTGACACAGCCTACCGCGTGATTGCTATTGATTATCCCGGCTTTGGTAAATCGGATAAGCCTGAGATTCAATTTACTGAAGATTTTTATATCGGATTAATCGACGAATTATTTACTGCAACTGGTATCGAATCTGCAACCTTGATCGGACATAGTTATGGTGGTTTAGTATCGATGGTCTATGCTGCTGCCCGCCCCCAAAGAATCAAATCACTGGTTTTAATCAGTCCGGCTGGAATCCAGAAATATTCAGCCTTTATAGAAAAAGCCATTCGCGGATCTTTTACTATCGAAGCAATCATGGCAACCACAGTGGAGAAATCCCTAAAAAACTACCAGACGATTGCCATTAACATGACTCCCGAGGTTGAGCGCTATGCCACGCGACGGGCCGGCTTGTTGAAAAATGCCGGCGAAGATTACCGTCGTTATGCTCACGCTATGGTACAAGCAACAGATTTGATGTTCAAAACCAGCGTCCGTGATCGAATCGGAGCACATAATTTTCCCACTTTAATAATATGGGGTAGGGAAGATCCCCTGATTCCCTATAAAATAGCCAGTGAGACATTAGAATACATTCCTCACGCTGAATTAATAACAATTGATAAATGTGGACATTTTCCGATGCTCGAATACCCAGACAAATTTCATGAATTAATTAATGCTTATTTGCGAGTCAAATCATGAAGCGCTTCGCCAGGATAATGGGGACTGGGCATTTTGCCCCTGACAAGGTAATGGTAAATAGCGAATTTTCAGAAATTCTTGGGCAGGATATTGAAGAATTCGTTGGTGGTAATTTGAATATCCACGAACGGCGTATCATGAATGCTGATGAGAGTCCCGCGACATTGGCATTTGAGGCCGGTAAAAGAGCACTGGAGATGGCGAATGTTAAACCGGAAGCGATCGATTTGCTTATTATTGGCACTGACACACCTGAATTTATATCACCAGCCACCGCGTCGAAAGTCCAACATCTGCTGGGTGCCAAGAATGGCGGAGCATTCGATGTCAACTGTGCCTGTGCTGCCTTTGTAACCGGAGTGGATATTGCGGCGAAATATATTTCAACTGATGACCAATACACCAATATCTTAGTCATCGGGACCTATGGGATGAGTCGTTTTCTGGATTTTCACGATATCTATACCGCTACAATTTTTGCCGATGGCGCCGGCGCTGCCTTGGTTCAGGTAAGTAATGAACCTGGATTTCTGGGATCAAGGCTGCATGCCGACGGTAGTTATTTCGACTACATGGGTATTTACGCGGGTGGCGCTCAGGTTCCTATTACCCCTGAACTCATTAAGGCCGGGAAACATCAGGTTCGCTTTGTAAAAAGATTCCCTGAGGATACTAACCTTGCCAACTGGCCGAAATTAATCAGAACCGTATTAGGGAAGATTGACCGAGCTGAGGCTGATATTGATTTCATTATTTTCACTCAGATTAATATAAATACTATTCGCGAAATGATGAAGGAGCTGAAACTTCCCTGGGAAAAAACTCATACCATTATGGATCATTACGGGTACACCGGGGCAGCCTGCATTCCAATGGCCTTGGACGAAGCGGTACGCAATCATCAAATTAAACGTAATGACCTGGTATTTCTGGTGGGATCAGGAGGTGGATATGCTATGGGAGCTTTGGCCTTTAATTGGTAATCAGGAGTAAAGAATATGGCTAAGTGGTTCTTATTTGGTCTGTACATCATTGTAACGATCTACCTCGCCTACCTTGGCAAGCAAAAGACCAAGTCATTGAAATCTTTTGCCGTGGGTGATGGGAATATGAACCCTTGGATTGTTGCGATAGCACTGGCCGCCAGTATGACCAGTACCGCCACTTTTGTCATCAATCCCGGCATTGTCTATGCATTCGGATTTTCGGCAATCATGGGCTACGGCATATCTGCTGGTCTGGGCTTGTTCCTTGGCATCATTATTTTATCCAAGGGTTTCCGGAAAATCGGTTGGCGTTCTGATACTTTAACCGTACCCCAGTGGATGGGAACCAGATATAATGACAAACGCTTTACCCTTATTTATGCTGCGGTTAACCTGCTTCTAATCGCAATGGTGGTATTAATTGCTTACGGTTCAGCAATGCTGATCGATTATACATTGGGTATCAGCGCCTTTTTCCCCAAATTCCATTTTGAGATCACTCTGATTTTTGTCATCCTGTTTGTATTTACTTATATCAGTTTTGGCGGAACCTATGCCCATGCCTATACCAATACTGTGCAAGGGGCACTTATGTTTATTATTGCAATCGTATTGATTGCATCCGGTATTCCCTATCTCAAAGCAGGATTGTTATCTACATTAGCTGCAGAAAATCCGGTATTAGCGAATGTGGTAAATCCACAAAGCCTATTTTTCCGTAATATTTTTGAGGTTTTTATCGCCAATTTCCTGGTGGGATTCGCCCTCACAGTCCAACCACATTTTTTAATTAAATCGATGTATGTTAAAGATGATAAAGCGGTAAATAAATACCTGACAATCGCGGTGCTGATGGGAATTGTTTTTTCATTTGTTCTATTATTAGGCTTATTTGCACGAGCAAAGTTCGGACCCCAATTCCTGGCTAATGTGGATACAGTTGCAGCAATTTATATTGTTAGAACATTTACTCCGTTGGTGGGGGTGATCATATCGATTGCTATTCTGGCTGCGGCCATGTCGACCCTGGATGGTATTTTGGTAGCCTTATCAGCCATCATTGCCAATGATTTTTACCTGGTTTTGAATGAAAACAGCTTAAAGAACAACACGGAGGAAGTACGTCAGAAATTTGCTCTTTAAATTGGCCGTTATAGTTTAATCGGACTGGCTATCATAACCTTGGCACTGGGCTTAGGACAACATTATTATAAACAGTTTTCCGTGGCCGTTTTCGCCCAAACCTGGATTTATGCTTTATTCAACGCCACATTCATTCCATTGTTGTTTGGTATGTTTATTAAAAATG
>DAOWAH010000307.1 GCA_030634675.1 Fidelibacterota bacterium | reverse complement strand
GGGTGAAAATGGTCTGAGTGCCAGGCTTTCGTTGGACATCGGTTTTATCATTGTACCGGAAAACACCCGTATTTTCATCTACGGTAAAATTCAATTTTTGGGAAAAACTGCCTTGGGTAATTTGTTTTTCAAATGATTTAACGGCGAAGTTAACGCTGTCGTAATGAGTCGTATACCGATTATCCTCCGGCCAGATCAGATCGATGATGCCGATACTTTTCGTTCTGAAATTAAGTTTACCAGGTGCCGATTGATTCATTTCCACGCTGGCGCAGGGAATGCTGAAAATAGCAATTTGATAATCCTGCGCTGATCCGGGATTGGTTAAAAAGAAAATACCTAAGGAAATAAAAACACGGTAGCCAAACATAATAGAGAGATGGTTCATTAATCAGGCTGGTTAATAATTCAAATCGATACCCAGGCGGAAGCCGCTCAGGGAACGGTTGCCATCGAACAGGTTGAAAGTATCATCGATTTTCTCATTGCTGATGTGCAGGTGGAATAATTCCAGCTTGATCCACATATTTTGAAAAAATTCATACTCCAATCGCAATTGGATCATCGTGCTGGTTTCAATATCTCCTGTTAGAAATTCCTTGACCGTAGCATCAGCAACGCCAAAATTCCGATCGCCAGCACCATGGAGAATTCTATCAGCCTGCAGCTCACAGCGCAAAGCCGGTGTCGTAAACCAGAGCCAGTTAAATTTGTAAGCTAAGCTGTTGGGCTCCAGGTCGTAGCCGATTGATTTACCATAGTATTCATAAATATTGGCGGAATCCCGATGGGAATATACCCAGGGCTCAAGCCGGACTACCTCAAAGGTCAGGAGATGGTCTGGTAAGTTTAAAGGTTTGGCCCATTGATGACCCACTAATAAACCCCACTTATTTCCAAAATAGCTGAACAGGTTCTGGGTTAGGGTTATATCATCAATCAGAATTTCCGTATAGATTTTGGTGTTAGTTCGATATTGATAACTCAGATCGACAGCCGCCAGATTGTTATCCTTATCCCCGGTCTGTAATTCGCTTACGGTAAACGGTAATAACGGATTCAAATAGGAAAACTCTGTCTCTCGATTATATACGATTGATTCCGCTACACCAAACTGGATTTTAGGTCCCAGATATACGTCGATCCGGTGAGCAACAAACTTGCGCTGATCAGCCTGATATATTTTTTCTCCGGTCGCGTAATCGGGGAAGCGTTTATCAAGAATTCCGTACACCTTGCTGTATTGAAATATTCCGATCTTAACCAGAGCATGCACATTGGGCAAACTATAGGTGCTGTTATTCAGCAATAGATTACCTGTCCGTCCGGGTCCCCACCTGAAATTATCATTGCCAAAACTCACGTGCCCCCACTTGAATTCACCAATCACCTGACTGGTCACGGAGCTCAAGGAACTTTGTTTTTCGGTACGGTGGGCGATTACCGGTTCTTTGGTTTGATCAATATCATAACCGGTCAGCAGATCAAGATTGCCCCAGAAAGAAACGCTGGTAATATTAGTTTGGAAGGTCAAAGCGGAATTTACCCGACCGCGGATATTACCCCCGATTTCGAATCTGAAATATGGTTTTTGTTCGGTCAGTGTTGTTGCAGTGCTGTTAAGAATCAGATCCCCCAGGAAAAGCATATCATTCTTTACATACCTTACGGTATGATATTCACCGGGATATTCTCGCACATCGGAAGTACCGCCGTAATTATCAAATTCTCTTAAATAACGTTGAACTGATTTATTAATTGTACCTGATAGGGGTTGTCGTAAAGCTTTATTCAGATAGTCTGTGACCTCTGCGCGTGTAAAGGGTATCTGAGCATGCTTATAAGTGATATACCCCGCCGCTGACAGATAATCGAGTAACCGGTAGACCGGGTGTGAAACCGGAGTATAATAAGTTTCGCTGTTTAATCCGCTTAAGAGCATTACTGCTGCCAGCAAACGGCATAAATATCTGATTTGTAACCTGTTCATCGTTTCCAGCTAAATTTACCGGCCAGACCCAGCAGACCGATTACCGGAATATAAAGCGGTTGTAATAAAAACCACATAAGAAAAACAGCCGGTTTCATGCGCAGATTGAACAGCAGCAGACCCTTAAAGACCACCGCAAAATCTGCCAGCATTTTCAGCATCAGCACTGCAATAATTTCACTAAAACCGGTTGTTAGTAAGATAATCAGGAGGGATAGATTCAGACTGAAAGTACTTAATAGGAAGATGAAGAAAAAGTGATTGGTCCGTGCTGCCCGGGATGAATTCGAGGCCCAGCGCACCCGCTGATTAAGAAATTCCTTGATGGTGTCCAGTGGCGCTGTCTGGACCGTCCCGGCAGGATTGGTGTTGAATACCGGCGCTGCATCGGCACCAATGGCCTGAATCAGATGCATATCATCACCGGAAATGCGCTCAGTAACCGCTTCGAAACCATTGATCTTTTGAAAAGCGCTGCGCCGATAGGCCAGATTCTGTCCCGACCCGGACCAGGCCCTACCCCAGCCGATACTGCCGGCGTTGGCAGCCATCAAAGCCAGAAAATCCAGCTGCTGATAGCGATTCAGCCAACTGTCCGTTTCTAGGGCCACGGAAGAGAAGCCTGCTACAACCCCCGTATCCGGCTTGAAGCAGCTTACCATACTAACAACCCAGGTTTTTGGTATGCGGCAATCGGCATCGGTGGCGACTATAATATCGCCGGTCGAAGCCCTGACGGCAGTAGTGAT
>DAOWAH010000106.1 GCA_030634675.1 Fidelibacterota bacterium | reverse complement strand
GGAGATGGATTGCATGTGGGGCATCCGAGGTCTTACACGGCCCTGGATATTCTGGCACGAAAAAAGCGCATGGAAGGATTTAACGTTTTGTTCCCCATGGGCTTCGACAGTTTTGGCCTGCCTTCGGAAAATTATGCCATTAAGACCGGAATTCATCCGGCAGTAATCACCAGGCAGAATATTGATCGTTTTACCAAGCAATTACAATCACTTGGATTTTCTTTTGATTGGAACCGTGTCGTAAATACCACTGATCCGGACTATTACAAATGGACGCAATGGATTTTTGTCCAGTTTTTCAAACAGGGATTGGCCTACAAAGATAAAATGGCCATTAATTGGTGCCTGAATTGTAAGATTGGGCTGGCTAACGAGGAGGTTGTCGACGGACAATGTGAGCGCTGCGGTGGTGATGTTGAAAAACGGCGCATCGAACAATGGATGCTTAAAATCACTGAATATGCCGATAAACTTATTGACGGATTAGATGAAGTTGATTTTCTTGACAAAATTAAAGCCCAGCAAATCAATTGGATCGGTCGCTCTGAGGGAGCTGATGTACGTTTTAATATCCATGGCCATGATGAAGAACTTTCCGTCTTTACGACCAGGCCTGACACCTTGTTTGGTGCAACTTACATGGTTTTGGCACCGGAACACGAGCTGGTAAATCATATTACAGCTCCTGATAAAAAGGAAGCGGTCGACCAATATATTCAATTCAGCAGCACAAGAAGCGATCTGGAAAGAACCGCATTGAGTGATGAAAAAACAGGTGTATTTACTGGTGCTTATGCTATAAATCCTGTCACTGAAGAAAAGATACCAATTTGGGTGGCTGATTATGTCCTGATCAGCTATGGCACCGGCGCCATTATGGCCGTACCAGCCCATGACGAAAGGGATTTTGAATTTGCTCGTAAATTTAATTTATTGATCCGCTGTATCATCGATCCGAATAAAAGTCAGGTTAAACAGGCTGGTATGAGCGTAGAATCAATTTTAGCGGGAGCAGCCTGCTGGACACATGATGGCAAATCCATCAATTCTGCAAATGACAGCGGTCTAGATATCAATGGACTGAGCGTAGTTGAGGCCAAGGATAGGACAACCCGTTGGCTTGAGGATAAGGGGATCGGCAGGGCGGCTGTTAATTATAAGCTGCGGGACTGGGTTTTTTCACGTCAGCGTTACTGGGGTGAACCGATTCCAATGATCAATTGTCCTGAATGTGGTTGGGTACCTGTATCTGACCAGGATTTACCCGTATTACTACCGGAAGTCAAGAAATATGAACCAACCGCTACCGGTGAATCACCGCTCGCCGCAATAACTGACTGGGTGAATACAACTTGTCCTGAATGCAGTGCGGCCGCGATCAGAGAAACCGACACAATGCCCAACTGGGCCGGTTCTTCATGGTATTTTCTCCGTTATATCGACCCCAACAACGCTGATTGCATCGCCGACCCTCAAAAACTGGCTTACTGGATGCCCGTTGACTGGTATAATGGTGGTATGGAGCATACGACCCTGCATCTTTTATACAGCCGTTTCTGGAATAAATTTTTAGCCGATTATGGTCATGTACCGGTTTCCGAACCATATTTAAAGCGTACTTCCCATGGTATGGTATTGGGAGAAGGCGGCGAAAAAATGTCTAAATCCCGGGGCAATGTCATTAATCCTGATGAAGTAGTCAGCGAACATGGTGCCGATGTATTTCGGATTTATGAGATGTTCATCGGACCATTTGACCAATCAGCAGCCTGGGATACTAAGGGAATTTCCGGAATTGATCGTTTTATAAAACGGATCTGGCGTTTTGTGCAGGAAGTGGAACTGGATGATACGCTATTAAACTCCAAACAAAATCAAATTTTGCACTACACCATAAAAAAAGTCACCGAAGATATTGACAACCTGGCCTTGAATACAGCCATTAGTCAGATGATGATTTTTATGAACGAGCTAGGCAAAGCTAAAACAATCAATCGTACGGCACTGGAAAGCTTTTTAAGATTATTGGCTCCGTTCGCGCCACATATGGCTGAAGAATTATGGCAATACCTGGGGCATGAAGATACAATTGGTTATGAATCTTGGCCCAGTTATGATGAAAAATATCTGATCGCCGATCAAATAACAATTGCCGTTCAAGTAAATGGTAAACGCCGGGGCGAGATCAGTATAAATGCTCAGGCTGGAAAAGAACAAATCATGGAAGCAGCACAAAAAGATGAGAATGTAGCCAGATTCATAAAAGACAGGGAAGTAGTGAAAGAAATCTATGTGCCCGGCAGGCTGATCAATATTGTAATAAGATAAATTTCCTCACTGAGGACTATTATACATAATATATATTATACGCCATTTATGTCGATGTGGCTATTCGTTCTTTAAAACGTCCTAAATCTTCTTTCCGGCCTGTTATTACTGCTTTATGGCTACTATTCAGAACAAAATCTGATTTGGGATTGATATGAATTTTACCATCAGGCTCTATTACCGCCAGCACCATCAAATTATATTCTTCTCTTAATTGTGACTCGTGCAGTGTTTTGTCTAACAAATATTGGGCGCAGGACACTTCTATCTGATCGACCCCTAATTCAAGAAATGATTCTGTTTCCAGGTCAGTGATAATTTCAACACTGTCGTTTAGACCGGGTTCTAATAATAATTCGGCCATTTTATGACCACCGGCAACGTATGGATTAACCACTTTATCGGCGCCTGCCCGCCTGAATTTTTTGTTCGATCCGATCGTACTGCATCTTGTCAAAATAAAAATATCAGGATTAAGCGTTTTAACTGTCATTGTCACAAATAAATTATCTGGATCCGATCCGAGTACGATTACAATGCCTTTGGCGCGTTCCAGTCCGGCATCTAGTAGCGTTTCTTCATTGGTTGCATCACCAGCTATATAAGCGTAACCTTTTTCACGCAGAATATCCATATTCATATCACGCCGTTCGATGATAACAATTTTCTGTCTTTTGGAGTTCAATTCATCGCAAATAACTTCGCCCATCCGTCCGAAACCACAGATTATATAGTGGTTATGCATTTTAGCGATACGATTCTTCATGCGCTTTCTCCGATAGTTTTTAAAATCAACCATTTCCTGGGCAATTTGCGTAGCAATATAGGCAAAACCGGTAACACCAAATACTACAACAACTATTGTCCAGATACGTGTAATTGTGTTGAGATCGTGGGTCTCACTATATCCCACCGTCGATAATGTAATTATGGTCATGTAAAAACTATCCAGTAATGACCACTCCGAACCGCCGAGAAAATAAAATCCGCTGCTGCCCATTACAATCACACAAGCTATGTACAATAAAATCCGGTGATAGCGTTTTTGAGGAAATATTTGCATTCTAAGTTTTAATTACCTTAGTCAGCCAGTCAGAATAATCTGCATCGATTGAATCTAACTCCAGGGCGATTATTTCCGGTACATCGTAATCGTGTAACTGCTTAATGCGTTCAAATACAGCAACTTGCTTATCTTTAAGAGTTTTAATCAGCATAACGACTTCATCATCCTGCTGAATTTTACCTTGCCAGCGATAGAGTGATTTGACGCCGGGAATTATATTCACACAGGCGATCAGGTTTTCCTCTAGCAAGGTCTGCCCTATCCTACCAGCTTGTTCAGTTGTTGCTGCAGTGGATATAATTACTATTGCTGGTGTAGTTACTGATGTCATTTTTCGCTCAACTAGTTCCGATTCTTCATCTACCGAATATACAAAGACTTAGGAGAATTTCTCAGAAGAATACATGAAATAATAGTAATACAATCGTTAAATCGTTTCTTGGTGTTGTTCAGGGCGAATCACAACCGTACCCGCTAATTTATCATGCCAGCCCTGTTTTCGCTTGTCCCAGGCAATCCACAAAAATCCCAGTCCCAATGGTAGCAATGAAAGATAATAGGCGAAATACCGGCCAATCAACTGCCCTTTGGAAGGTGCCCTACCAGTTCGAGCGTCGACAATAATCATTTTTAAGACAATTTTCCCGGGCGTCGCAGATTTATAATTCCAAAAAATTAAAACCGCTATCGTAGGAAAAACATAATTCAACAATGTATCCAAATATCCTGATACCAACGCTCCTCCCATGAAATACTCTTTACCGTAAACAGCAAATAGAATGGGGAATATTATTGCCGACACTATTACCGTATCGATGAGTGCAGCGCCCATTCGTGGCCAAAAACCTACATACTGAAATTCACCGTGTTTTCGCTTTAATTCAGCTTCATGAAAATCATTAGATATTTTCAACCCAATTCCTCCTTTCCGTGCATGATATTACAAATTAATTCACTGTTAAAAATAAAATATCTCCCTGTATAAAAATACACCATTAAATTGTTCCATTGCACGCTTGTTGATCGTACTGAGCGTAGCGAAGGTAGTGTCGTGTCAACCATTATCTTTCGTAAGAAATATATCACCCCGTTGGGGTTAATCGGAATAAAAACACCAAATACTATAAATATTTCACACCTACGGCGTTTTAAAAGGAAGAATAATCTTCGTACCTTGGAACTCCGTCAGGAGTTTTATATTTATAGTAATCAGGTGAAAAAAATATAACTCCGTTAGGAGTTGCATATCTTTTGCAAAGGTTCAAGGTTGACATGACAGTAGATTAGTACGCCCAGCAGGATTCGAACCTGCGACCTCATGCTCCGGAGGCATGCGCTCTATCCAGCTGAGCTATGGGCGCATATCGTAGATAAATTTACGTAGAACTGATTAGTTTATTGTAGTAATAATTCCGCCGCTTCAACGGTATTTTTAACCATTATCGCACGAGATATCAAATCAATCGAAGCCCAGCACAACACTGAGTTAGACCGCACAAGAATTAGAGATATAAAAATTATAGCCAAGGATTTACCAGCGATACACCACTTTGCTCCATATCTTTTGTATTTCTGGTAACGACAATGAGGTCATAAGCAATTCCTGTTGCCGAGATTAAACCGTCGATTAAAGACATTGGTTTTCCAGCAAGCTCTGCTTGGCCTTGGATTTCTCCCCATTTTGTGGCCACAACCAAATCGAAATTAATAATTCTATTTTTAAATCTTTCCCGAAGATCTGAATTAACCCATTTGTGTAATTGTGCTTTCTTTTTACTCTGGGGCAGTTTTTCTATGCCTTTATGAATCTCACCAAAAGTCAAAACACTTAAATATAAAGACGTTTCTTCAACTTCTGTTATCCATCTCAGAACATTTGGATCAGGATTCTTTTTTGTCAATTCAGAAATAACACAAGTATCCAAAAGATAATTCATAATGTAATCTCACGGGGAAGTTCTTTTTCCCTCTTAAAATCAATATCAAAGTCTGACAATGGCGATTTTTGAAAAAATTTTAGAATATTTAGTTTAGGTTTTATAAGTTTTTTATAATCAGAAATAGATAATACAACGACAGCTTCTTCACCATGTTTGGTTACAATCTGTGGTCCTGAGTTTTTTGCTTTGTCTACTAAATTACTGAATTTATTTTTAGCATCTTGTAATTGCCATAAATTATCTGACATATTCCATCCTCACTATTTAATTTCATCTAGTCTGTCTAGAATGTATATAATAAGTTCGTTGATGTCAATCAGAATTTTTGGCTAAGGTAATTCAGATCAGAAAAGGACGTAGTTAGTGCTGCAGGATCAGTTTATTGCAGTACTAATTCAGCAGCTTCAACGATATTTTCAGCCAGCATTGCGGAAATACTAGAACTTCGGTTGCTAACTCTAATTATGTTATGTTAGGTTGCCATGTACACTTCCGGAGAATTCACTTGGCAACCTTACCTCAGAATACTGTATATGTGAAATGTGCGTAATAATCTGGAAGATTCAGGATGAAATCCGGTGAATCCGGTAGGCACAACCGCCGGAATTCTGTCTGGTCGTCGGATGACAGCTCGAACTCTACATTTGGCCAACGCATGTCAAAAAGACTCACCAGGGCATTGCGTATTCCATCGCTAAGTGGGGCATAGAAACTATCTGCAAAAACTTTTGCCCTGGGTCCTTTCAGCCCTAGCTCGCGAAACCAACTCAGCGCGCGCAGGAAGTGCATCTCTGGTTTCTTCCCATGTACAAATGGAGCAATGCCAGTCGATGTTGCTCTCAAACAGGCTTCCAACCGAGGATATCCGGGAAGCAGGTTTTCAGAAGACCAGGCAGAGATAGCAACAATACCACCGGGCT
>DAOWAH010000349.1 GCA_030634675.1 Fidelibacterota bacterium | reverse complement strand
ACTCCTCGCAATGACTTTCAATTAATTATCATGCCAAATTTATTAAATATCAATTAGTTAAAACCTGATTTTTCGGATTAAAGGGAATAATCATGTAACCTTAAATTAATTGATCCTGATTTAATTACATTTACAATTCCGAGTAAAGTTGATCGAGGACATGAAGTCCCGTCAGGCTAGAATATTTTAAGAAATAAATGTAAGTTCATCTGATTTGTCATTATATTTTCCTTTCATTAATATTTCAGCGAGATAAATGGAGACATAATGGGAAAACGCAGAATTGGCATCTTGACAGGTGGAGGGGATTGTCCCGGGCTCAATGCGGTTATCCGTGGTGTAACCAAGACAGCCATTACCAGGTATGGTATGGAAGTGATTGGATTTTATGATGGATTTCAGGGTTTGATAGAAAACAGGTTTACCATGCTGAATTATGAAACTGTTTCAGGGATACTTACCCAGGGTGGAACTATTCTGGGCACCAGTAATAAGGCAAATCCTTTTGAGCATTATGTGCTTGAGAATAACAAATCTGTTGTTAAAGATGTATCAAAAGATACTATGGAATTATATAGGGATCTGGAATTAGATGCGTTAATTACGGTGGGTGGTGATGGTACTATGACTATTTCGGGAATGTTGGGAGAAATTGGTGCAAATGTGGTTGGAGTTCCGAAAACCATTGACAAAGATCTGATGGAAACGGATACAACTTTTGGTTTCGATACCGCCCGGAATACAGCAACGGAAGCGATTGACCGTCTCCATACTACCGCTCAATCTCATCATCGGGTTATGGTTGTTGAAGTGATGGGTCGCAATGCAGGCTGGCTGGCTCTTGAATCCGGAATTGCCGGTGGTGGAGATATCATATTAATCCCTGAGATTCCTTATGATATTAAGGAAATAATCCAGGTCGTTCGCCAGAGGAGTCGTTTTGGCAAGCGTTTTAGTATTGTTGTGGTTTCCGAAGGAGCCAGACCTGAAGGAGGAGAACAGGTAGTAAATAAAGTCATACAGGACAGCCCTGATAAAATCCGGCTGGGTGGTATTGGGCATTTAATTGCTACACAAATTGAAGAAGCGAGCGAAATTGAATGCCGGGTAACCACCCTGGGTCATCTGCAACGGGGCGGAACGCCAAGCCCTCTGGACAGGATCCTTGCCACACGGTTCGCAGTAAAAGCCATGGATCTGGTCATAAAAAATCAGTTTAACCAAATGGTTGCTGTCAAAGGAAACGTTATTACCGCTGTTCCCCTGGAGAAGGTCATGGGAAAGCAAAAATTAGTACCGGTAGATTCGGATCTTATCCAGGCAGGATTATCAGTCGGGACTAATTTTGGTAAAAAAATATAATCAGGGTGTCTGATATACCTGCAGATCATCTTGATCTGAATTAAGCCAGCCTTCTTGCTGTCAGGAGTGTAATATCATCATATTGAGGTGCGCCTTCGCAGAAATGATATATTTCCGCAATTATTTTGTCCGATAATTGCCGGGAATCCAGCTGGCGATGCTTAAGTATCAATTCCTGAAGTCTCTTTTCCCCGAATTCTTCCTCTTCAATATTAAGAGCTTCATTAACCCCATCTGTATAGCAGACCAGAAGATCATCCGGTTGAAATTTTACCTTTCCTACCTGGTAAACAAAATCGGGCATCATTCCCAGAATGATGCCTCCTTCCTCCAATAGATGAAAATTATTCTGGCTGTCAATAAACAGTGGTGGATTATGGCCGGCATTAACGTAGGTAAATTCATGCGAGTTTGAATCCAGTATTCCGACAAAGAAAGTTACATATTTATCCGGATCAGTATTCTGGTAAATTAAGTTATTCAATTTTCCGACCACCTGGTCAAGATGAGGATTTTCGCTGATAATAGTCCTCAAACCCGCCTGTAGATTGGCCATGATGAGTGCAGCCGGGACACTCTTACCCGAAACATCACCGATGGCCAGGGCAAAGCGATTGGAAGTGACCGGTATGACATCAAAATAATCACCTCCCACTTCTTTGCTGGAATTGTTAATTCCCCAGGTATCATATCCCTGGATCTGTACTATTTCACGGGGAAGCAGTTTTTTTTGAATTGTTTTCGCTACCTGTAATTCCTGCTCAATCCTTTGTTTTTCCATAGTTTCGATAAAAAGACGCGCATTTTCCATGGAAATAATGGCCTGACTGACGATGGTTGCCAGGAATTCCAGGTCAATCTCAGAGTATTGTTGCTTGTTTATTTTTTCGCCAAGAAGAATAAATCCCAGAAATTTGTTCTGATGTCGCATGGGAATAATCACCTGCGCACCAATTTTTATTAATTTATTTGATAATTTTTTATTGCTTATCTTACCAATTAGGGT